>DATGWX010000367.1:0-3989 GCA_035299275.1 Bacteroidia bacterium | reverse complement strand
CACTAAAACCCGCTACCGGTGGTGGAGAAAGTTGATTGACTACATGAATGTAAGAAGTTTTTTGCAGAGATTTATTTCCAAAGGCGTTTGTGGCTCGCAAGGTTACATGGTAATAACCGGTATCGTTAAAAATTACTTTAGGGTTTTGTGAAGTCTGATTTGTTCCGCCAATGTAACTGACGGTATTGGGAGAGAAGCTCCACAGCCAGGCAGTAGGGGCATTGGTTGAGCTATCTGTAAAGTTAACAGATATGGAAGGCGTGGTAACTTGTTTATCAACTCCGAAACCAACTACAGGCGATGAGCCGATTTGGATATAATTACTGCGCAAGGTATCGTCACTACCTGCTGCATATGTCGCTTTAAGTTTTACAGAGTAATATCCGGTATCGCTAAAGAGTACTTTTGGATTTTGTGAAGAAGCATTTGTACCTCCAACGTATTGGAACGTATTGGGTGTGATGGTCCATTGCCATGCGGTAGGAGCGGCCGGGGTAACTAGACTTTGGTCAGTAAAGGTGACTGTATCAGTAACGGTGGCTTTTGTTCGTGAGGCAGTAAAGCGGGCTTTGTTTACAAATACCGAAGCACGGTAAACATCTCGGTAACGTATAACCGTAGAACCGCCAATGCCTGTGGTCACCACAACTTCCAGAACCGGTATTTTTTGCCCGGCTGCGAGCCATTTGTACTCTGTAAAATTTTTGGTTACAGGCAGGTTAATAAATTGAGTTTTGAGGGTGTCGGTGTGCCGCACCACACTTTTTACGCGTATGCAGTTGAATGTTCCGTAAGGTGTGGTAATACTACCCCAACCATCAACGGTATTGATTCTTCTACCCGATGAGGCTATCTGAGCAACTATGGCATTGGCTTCTGATGAGGAGTAACTGTTGGTATCAGTGTTGCCGTAATTGAGCGGAAATTTATAGATAATGTCTTTGCCCGTGTAGGTTTGTGTTAGCGGAAGCGGAGACGCACTTGCTGTAAAACCCCTGCCATCAGCTACAAAAGAGCCCGAGCTGTTTTTGTAAAAGGTGTAAACATCGGTTGCTTGTACAACGCCTATCGTCATATCACCATCATATTTTCCGTAGCTGGATGAACCAAACGAGAGCAGGTAGGCAATGTTGATGGATGCAGGTGTTTTGAAAGCTGCAATATCCTGATTGGTTGGGGTAAGAAAACTGAAATCCCAGGTTTGATTCGTGCCGGTTTGGTTAAGCAGGGTTGATGAAACCACAGACGAGGAAATGCTGTAACGCACCGTGTCACCTGCCACCGGCATATCTGATGAGCTGATGGTTATTTGTGCGTTTGAAATACTACAGGCCAAAATAGCGAGCAGTAAAAAGCATGTTTTTTTCATACGTAAGGTGAGTATATAGTAAAAACAAAGTTATAGGAATAAATGAAAACTCCACTACGGATTATAGTTGGTGCTTTTCGTTTTTAATCAGTCGGTTTATTTTCCATTCCACTGTTTGTTGGAAAGGATGTTTTCGTTCTTTACACTCTTCTATCTGACATATGTGACAAGAGACAGGAAGGCACGGATCGGCATGAATAAAGAGTTCCACTTTATCGGGAAATTGCTTTCGGAAAACATCTTCCAAAGATTGTACTCCCTGATGTGCGCGATCGAGATTCCAATACCAGGGCAAGGTTATGTGGCAATCAATGTGGTAGGAGTTGCCGTATTTCAGAATCCTGAAGTTGTGGATGTCTATCCATTCCTTTTGCCGGTATTCGTTGATAATCGTTTCAATTTCCTGCAATACTTCTTCATCTACTTCATCCATCAAACCAGCCAGACTTTTTCGTACCAGTTTGTAACCGGTTAAAATAATTACCACTCCGAAAACGATAGCCAAAGCAGCATCTAACCAGTTAATTCCGGTGAAGTAAATGAGTACTAAGCCTGCAAAAAGACCTATGCTGGAATACGTATCGCTGAGCAGGTGTTTGCCGTCAGCGACCAAAGTAAGACTTCGGTATTTCTTACCATATTTTACCAGCACATTGCCCATTACAAAATTGATAATACCTGAGGCGCCTGTAATTAATAAGCCCGGCCCCAGATGTTCCAATTGTTTTTGTGCCATCAGAGAGAATATGGCCTTCACAATAATGGAAACACCTGCCACCAAAATCATAGCCCCTTCAAATCCGGCTGAGAAAAATTCTATTTTACCATGTCCGTAAGGATGATTTTCATCCTTGGGTTGTGCCGCATAATACAAACTGAAAATAGCAAATGCCCCGGCTGCCACATTGATAATGGATTCTAAGGCATCACTGAAAATGGCGTCTGATTTAGTTAGGAAATAGGCGAAAAATTTCATGCCCATTACCAATACACCTGTAACAACCACCCATTTTAATGCGCGTGACTGCAGCCGGAATTCCTTTTGGTCAGTATTGGTCAAAATTTTATAGCAACTCGTTGGCTAAGTTAGCCAGTTCCGAGCGTTCTCCTTTTTCTAGGGTAATGTGGGCATAAAGCGGATGATTTTTTACCTTATCAATCATGTACGATAAACCGTTGGATTGTGAATCCAGGTAAGGAGTATCGATTTGATAAATATCTCCGGTAAATACAATTTTAGATTTCTCTCCGGCACGGGTAATAATGGTTTTTACCTCATGCGGAGTAAGGTTTTGCGCCTCATCTACAATAAAAATGATGTTGGATAAACTGCGTCCACGAATGTAGGCCAGTGGCGTAACCACCAACTTTTCCTGATTCACCATGTCGGTAATTTTATGGTGTTCTTTATCCTTCTCATCAAACTGATTTTGTATCAGTTTCAGGTTATCCCACAGGGGTTCCATGTAGGGGTTTATTTTTGATTTCACATCACCTGGTAAATACCCGATGTCTTTATTACTCAATGGCACAATAGGGCGTGCGAGATATATCTGCCTGAAATTACTTTTCTGCTCCATAGCAGCAGCCAGTGCAAGGAGGGTTTTACCTGTTCCTGCCACCCCCTGTATAGTTACCAAAGGAATGTTGGTATTCAGTATAGCATGTAAGGCAAAAGCCTGTTCTGCATTGCGGGGTTTTATTCCGTAACAACCTTTCTTTTCTACTTTGTCCAGACGGTCTTCTATGGGATTGTAAAAAGAAAGTACAGACGTTTTGCTGTTTTTAAGAATGTAGTAGTGATTGGCAAAAGGCTTGTTTTTGAAAACTTTTTTCCATTCAATAAAACCTTCGTGGTAAAGGGTGTCAATCACTTCAGGTTTTACGCCTTCTATAATGGATCGGCCGGTGTAAAGCCCTTCGAGGTCCTTTATTTTTCCGGTTTCGTAATCCTCTGCAGGAAGGCTGAGCGACTTGGCCTTTAAACGCAGGTTAACGTCTTTGGTTACCAGCACCACTTTACGGTCGGGCATTTCTTTTTGAAGCGCCAGAGCTGCATTTAAAATGCGGTGGTCGGCCTTTCGTTCCCCGAATATTTTTTCTGCATCCTGCAAACTTTTTTCATTCATCAGCACCCTGAACTTTCCTTTGGTAGGGCCATTCAATGGTATCCAGTTGTTGAGGGTATACTCGCCTGAAAGTTTATCTAGAAAGCGGATGAATTCACGGGCTTCAAAATTGATAATATCGTTTCCCTTTTTAAAATTATCCAGCTCTTCTAAAACGGTAATGGGGATGGCTACATCATGCTCGTCAAAGTTTTTTACAGCGTTATGATCGTAGAGTATTACGGAGGTGTCGAGAACAAAAGCCTTCTTTTCTTTTTTCTCTTTTTTCTTTAGCGCCATTCGCAGGTATATAAGGTGAAATTAATGGTGTGGAACTTTACCGAAATTGAATAAAGAAGCGCACAAAACAGCTCACTTCTTTTCAACATATGCGCAAAAGTTGTATAGATGATTGATAATCATAAAAAAAGGCCCGACTAAGCGGGCCTTTCAGATAAAAATGAAAGGTTACAGTTTTACGAACTTCAATGTTTGTGAACGCTTGTTGTGTT
>DATGWX010000366.1:0-6824 GCA_035299275.1 Bacteroidia bacterium | reverse complement strand
TTTGATGATTTTCTGAAAATGTTGAACTAATAAAACAAGCTAACCTATAACATACCAAAATATGAGTAGCATAGTACAAATAAGAGCCCGCCAGATTTTAGATTCACGCGGCAACCCTACCGTTGAAGCCGATGTAATTACTGAAACAGGAACCGTTGGCCGTGCCGCTGTTCCTTCAGGTGCCTCCACCGGTGCCCACGAAGCCGTAGAATTACGTGATGGCGACAAGAAAAAATACATGGGCAAAGGTGTGCTCAAAGCGGTTAAAAATGTAAACGAAGCTATTGCTAAAGAACTGACAGGTGCTTACGTTTTTGACCAGAACGGTATTGACGAGGCCATGCTTCAGTTAGATGGCACAGAGAATAAATCAAAGCTGGGTGCTAATGCTATGCTGGCTGTATCTATGGCTGCTGCAAAAGCTGCTGCACTGGAAGCCGGCTTACCACTGTACCGCTACATTGGCGGTGTAAATGCCAATACCCTCCCTATTCCTTTAATGAATATTCTGAATGGCGGTGCACATGCTGATAACAGTATCGACTTTCAGGAGTTTATGATAATGCCGGTTAAAGCAAATACTTTCAGTGATGCTTTGCGCATGGGTACAGAAGTTTTTCATCACCTCAAAAACGTACTGAAAGCCAAAGGCCACAGCACCAATGTGGGCGATGAGGGTGGTTTTGCTCCCAACATTAAATCTAATGAAGAGGCCATTGAAATAGTTTTAAAAGCCATTGAAACTGCCGGATACAAACCCGGTGAAGATATTTTTATTGCTATGGATGCAGCCTCAACTGAATTCTATGACAGCAAAAGCGGCTTGTACACGTTCAAAAAATCAAGCGGCAAAAAAATGACCTCCTCAGAACTGGTAGCCTACTGGAAAAAGTGGACCGGCAAATACCCCATCGTTTCCATCGAAGACGGTTTGGCCGAAGACGATTGGAAAGGCTGGGCTGAGCTTACTGCAGCCATTGGCAACAAGGTACAATTGGTAGGTGACGATTTGTTCGTAACCAATGTCAAACGTCTGCAAAAAGGTATTGAAAAAGGTGTGGCCAACTCCATACTGGTTAAAGTAAACCAGATTGGTACATTAACTGAAACCATTGATGCCGTTAACCTGGCTACCCGCAACAGCTACACCAACATCATGAGCCACCGTTCGGGCGAAACAGAAGACACCACCATCGCTGATTTGGCTGTGGCGCTCAACAGCGGACAAATTAAAACAGGTTCAGCTTCCCGCACCGACAGGATTGCTAAATACAACCAGTTGCTGCGCATTGAGCAGGAACTGGGAGATAATGCATTCTATCCCGGTAGAAATTTTAAATATGTAAAGTGATTTAACATCGTATAAAGGAAAGCCTGAAGTAATAATTTACTTCAGGCTTTTTTATTTAACGTCAACTAAGGTAGACGCCTGTTTATAACCGAAATCTGTTTGTATGTATTTTCCTTTAGCTTTGTAGTATGAACCTCAGGGATCAATTGCTGAAACACAAATACAAAATCTTGCTCCTCGCCTTTTTGGTGTGGATGAGTTTTTTTGACAAAAACAGCTTCATAGATCAGTACAAACTGAGGGCAGAATACCGGAAGATAAAACAGGAACAAGAGTACTACATTACGCAAATAGAGCAGGCAAAAAAAGAACGCGACCAACTGTTCACCAACGAAGAAGCACTGGAGAAATTTGCCCGCGAAAAGTACCACATGAAAAAAGACAATGAAGAGGTTTTTATCATTGTTGACGGGAAAGAAAAGGAGTAGCGCTAAATTTTACTTCTGTTTAAACTGTCCTTCTTTCCATGCTTTAAAGAAACTGGCCCAGGCAAAAGGATCTAACACACGTATGGGTGGAGCCTGACCACTGTAATAATATTTGGCCTGCTGGTAATTGAGCATCGCTTTTTGGTTCTCGCGACCATCCATAGGCATGGTTTGCTCTAATCGGGCAAGTTTTTGTTTGTCGGTATTCGATAAAGCTTGTGAGTAGGCCGGGTCAATGGAACCTGTGGCAAGGTAGCGGTCAATTTCTTCTTTGGTTGGCCAGGGTTTAATGATAGTTTCTGCCAGGTAAAAAGTATCCTCCCGCATAAGTTGAATCCAAGAGTATTTGTTGGTGTTAAGGTTCCTGGGAATAATGGTATACACTTTTCTGAACCCAATAGCTGTAAATTGAATTGAGTCACCTTCACGAGCTACAAAATTGAAAAACCCTTCCCCATCAGCCGCAGTACGCTTGTTGGTACCTACAATCCATATGCTGGCATAGGATACTGCTTTCAAACTATCGTGAGTAAGTACGATACCGGAGAATTGAATATACTTAGGTTCCTGCGGTTTGGTTTGAGACCAGCCTTTAGTTACAAACAACACGAACAATATAAGGAGAGAATAACGCATGTAGGCCAACTTTAAATTGTATTCAAAAATAACACAATAAGTGCCATTATTGCTATGATTATCGTCAGAAAATAAAACCGCATACCAAAGTAATTGCTACTACAATGGGTGGAGACAGTTTGGTAAAATACAGCACCAAAGCCGTTGCTGCCACAATGGAAATGTTGAGTACAGAGATACCCAGTGGTTCAAAAAGCAGGTAAGCTGAGGCTGTTACCAATCCGGCTGAGGCCGCATTAATACCTGAAATAGCTTTTTGTACCCTGGGGTGGTGTTTAAACTGATCCCACAAAGGGTATAAAAAAAAGATGAGAAAAATACCCGGTAAAAATATCCCTGCCGAACCTATCAATGACCCTACGATGATGTAGGGTTTTCCGAAAGAAGCCATACTCATCCCCCCGGCAAAGGAGGCAAAACTAAATACCGGACCGGGAATGGCTTGCAGCAGCCCCAATCCCGTCATAAAATCCTGTGCGGATAGGTATCCTTTAAAACGCACCAGTTGTTCGTAAATCATAGGCACAAGTACATTACCTCCGCCAAATACAATACTTCCGTAACGGTAGTTGTTTTCAAACAACAGCATGGCACGTGTGAGTGCCACCTCTGCACCAAATACATTTTTGAACAATGCCCCGCCAATAGCTGAAAGCAGAAACACCGCAATAAAAAGAATGAAATTGTCCCACCTCACATTGGTGATGGCTGCATGACCTTCCAGCTTTTGCTTATCTGTAAAGTTGGAAACTATTCCACCAAAAAGTAATATCAGAGGAAACACAACGGGTGATCGTACAAATATGGCTGTTTGCGCAGCAATAATAAGTAGCAGCAATTGTGTAAGGTTCTTTGCAAACATTTTACCTATGCTCACCGCAGCATATACCATAAACCCAACCGCCATGGGTTGGACAAATTTGAGAAAAGACAAATCAAAGGTGTTGCTTTCATAGGTGGACAGCAAAAGCGCTAGTAAAAACATCAGAAAACAAGCCGGTAAAATCCAAATGGTAAGGGTAAGAAAAGCGAGTAAAGGTCCTCCTAATTTAAAGCCTACTGAAGTTATCATTTGAGTAGACGTTGGGCCGGGTAACATTTGACAAAACGAATTTAACTCCAGTAATTCTGCCTCTGAGATGTAATGCTTTTTCTTGACCAGCCTTTTTATAAACTGAAGGTAATGCACCTGCGGACCGCCAAAAGCACTTAGCGCCAACACCAACACATCTTTAAGAAAGACGAGTTGCTTAATCTTTCGAATCTTTATATTTGCGTGCTTATCCAATAAACTGATTTAACCTAACCTGTTGCAAAGCTAAAACTATATATTTTGATTCATATGACAAAAATATTTTACCCCCTGATACTGATTCTATCTATTTTAACGGCAACATCATGCAGCAACCGCGAAAAGGAGTTTGCTACAGAACTGCAACTGCTGGACTCACTTGCCAATGATTTGTCAGCAATGGAAAAATGGATGATACTGGATGCAAAAGAAATTGAGCAACGCTATAAACAGATGGAGGAAAATACCGCCTATTTTAAAGCTCATTTCAAAGACAGCATATCTTTGGAATTGGCTCTGGCTTTTGACCAATACAATGGCGCAGAACCTATTTACAAAAATTACATCAAGCATCACGCGGCCATTGAGAAAGAGCATAAAGAGCTTACCGAGCAGGTAAAAAACTTACGGTACTCTTTGCTTAAAGGGGAGGTTACCCGCCCTGATTTTAAAGTGTATTATGCCAAAGAATCACAAGAAACGGAAGCACTCGAAGAGCATGTAAACGATATTTACAAAAAAGTACTGGAAGTAGAGCCCATGTACAAAAGAGCGGCTGCTGTTATTGATGCTGAAGTGGCCTCACTTCGTAAAAAAGAAACGAAATAACTGCTGAATCAGGCCTGTGCTGTTGGCCCGCCAAAGTGCATGGGCATATCAGGGAAATCCTGATCAATAGTTACCTCACCAAAACTTTCTTCAAAGCGGGTAATATTGTCATTTAAGGCCATCATCAGGCGCTTGGCATGTTGAGGGGTAAGCAATATTCTTGATTTCACCTTTGCCTTTGGAACGCCCGGCATAATGCGTACAAAATCAATAACGAACTCACTGCTGGAGTGTGTAATGATGGCCAGATTCGAATAAGTACCCTCGGCCACTTCTTCTGATAATTCTATATTAAGCTGGTTGTTGTTTTGCTGATTGTCCATAAGACAAAGGTATGGAAAATTAAGTTGTTCGCTTTTTTTTCGAAGTCCTAAAAACAATTCAGCCCGATAACTTGCGCTACCGGGCTGAACTTTATTGAACCAACTAATGCTTAGTAAGACTTAGCTGTTTCCATCGCTTCTTGTTTAGAAGCCATGAGAGATTCATATTCTTCACGTGAACCTACAATGAGTTTCTCGTATTGGCGTAAGCCCGTTCCTGCAGGAATCAAATGTCCAACGATAACGTTTTCTTTCAATCCTCTCAGTTCGTCTATTTTGCCTGAGATAGCTGCTTCGTTCAGCACCTTGGTGGTTTCTTGGAACGATGCGGCACTCATAAAGCTTTGTGTACCCAGAGATGAACGTGTAATACCCTGAATCATGGCACCGGCTGTTGCAGGAACTGCATCACGGGCTTCCACTTGTTTCTGGTCTTTACGTTTCAACATCGAGTTTTCGTCACGCAGTTTACGTACGCTTACAATCTGACCCGGTTTCAAGTTCTGAGAGTCTCCGGCTTCTACAACAACTTTTTTGTCGTAAATCCAGTCGTTCTCAGCAATAAATCCGAATTTATCAGCTGCTTCACCTTCCAGGAAACGTGTATCGCCCGGATCTTCAATCTCCACTTTCTGCATCATCTGACGTACAATTACCTCGATGTGCTTATCGCTGATTTTTACACCTTGCAAACGATATACTTCCTGAATACCATTGGTAATGTAACGTTGTACAGCCAACGGGCCTTCAATACGAAGAATGTCCTGAGGGCTGATGGCTCCGTCTGACAATGGTGTACCTGCCTTCACAAAGTCATTCTCCTGAACCAGGATGTGCTTGCTGAGAGATACCATGTATTTCTTCACATCACCATCACGTGATTCGATAATGATTTCGCGGTTACCACGTTTGATACCACCAAACGATACCACACCGTCAATCTCAGTTACCACAGCAGGGTTAGAAGGATTACGTGCTTCGAATAACTCCGTTACACGCGGCAGACCACCGGTGATATCTCGGGTTTTACCAACCATACGAGGTATCTTCACGATAATTTGTCCTGCTACTACTGAAGCTTTATCTTCAACTGAAATGTGGGCACCCACAGGTAAGTTATACTCTTTAAGAATCTCACCTTTTTTATCCACTACACGAATAGAAGGTATTCTTGTTTTATCACGACTTTCAATGGTCACTTTTTCTTTGTGACCGGTTTGCTCGTCTGATTCCTCACGGAAGGTTACCCCTTCAATGATATTTTCAAACTGCACTTTACCGGCAGACTCTGAAAGGATAACAGCATTGTATGGATCCCATGAACAAACCAGATCGCCTTTGGCTACTTTTTGTCCGTCTTTCACCATCAAATGCGCACCGTAAGGAATATTCATGGTGAGAATTACTGAACGGGTTTTCTCATCCAGAATTTTGATCTCACCTTGGCGACCTAATACGAGTGTTACTTTTCCTGCATCGGTATTGGCATCAACAAAACGCATATCTTCAAACTCGAGAATACCGCCAAACTTGGCCATCATCTGCGATTCTGTAGCAATGTTAGATGCCGTACCACCCACGTGGAAAGTACGCAGGGTAAGCTGTGTACCAGGCTCACCGATAGACTGTGCGGCAATTACACCTACAGCTTCACCGGCTTGTACCATACGCCCAGTGGCCAGGTTACGTCCGTAACATTTACCGCACACCCCTTGACGGGTTTCGCAGGTAAGTACTGAACGTATTTCCAATGTTTCCAAAGCAGAGTTTTCAATCTTTTCTGCAATGTCTTCATTAATCTGCTCGCCTGAAGAAACCAGTAATTCGCCTGAAATAGGATCGTAAGTGTCGTGTAAAGATACACGTCCCAATACGCGCTCGTAAAGGCTTTCTACTACTTCTTCATTATCTTTTAATGCCGCAACAGGAATACCTCTCAGTGTTCCGCAATCTACTTCTGTAATAATTACATCTTGCGCAACATCATGCAACCTACGTGTAAGGTAACCCGCGTCAGCTGTTTTTAACGCTGTATCCGCAAGACCTTTACGCGCACCGTGCGTAGAGATAAAGTATTCCAGTACAGAAAGACCTTCTTTAAAGTTAGAAAGAATGGGATTCTCGATAATTTCACCGGTACCACCACTCAGGTTTTTCTGTGGCTTAGCCATCAATCCCCTCATACC
>DATGWX010000365.1:0-6796 GCA_035299275.1 Bacteroidia bacterium | reverse complement strand
CCGAGATCCAGTTATTATCGCTTCCTATTTGCCCGGGGCTGTTTCTGTTGTTGGTTGTTCCGTCAGCCAATTGATTTTTATTGTTTCTTCCCCAGCTCCATAAGGTTCCGTCACTTTGTAACCCGAATGTTGTGTAGGAGTTGCTGCCTGAAAATACGGCTGTCCAATTGGTAGCAGAACCAACCTGTACCAATGCATTACGTTGTGAATTACTGCCATCACCAATTTCACCATAATTGTTCCAACCACAGCCCCACAAGGTGCCGTTGGTTTTGATGGCATGGCTGTGTAAATTTCCGATGGATATATACTTGTACGTATTGTCTGACCCTATCTGAACGGGAGCATTTCTTTGTGTAGTGGTACCATCACCAATTTCACCGTAAAAATTCCATCCCCATCCCCAAATGGTACCGTTTGTTTTTAGACCCATTGAGTGGTTAGGGCTTGTAAGCACAGCGGCCCAGTTCACATCACTTCCTATTTTTACCGGTGCATTGCGTTGGGTGGTGGTGTTGTCACCTATCTGCCCAAAACCATTGGTACCCCAACCCCACAAAGTGCCATCACTTTTAATAGCGAATGAGGTACTGCCTCCGGCAGCTATACTTACCCAATCATTGGCTGAACCAATTTGTACGGGTGAGGTACGTTGGGTGGTGGTGCCGTCTCCCAACTGGCCGCTAGCATTTCTGCCCCAGGCCCACAAGGTGCCGTCACTTCTTAAGCCTAAACTATGGTTGGAGCCTGCCGAAACCGCGACCCAGTTAGTAGCAGTGCCAATGCGAACAGCCGAACTTCTGGAGGTGGTGCTGGCATCGCCCAGCTGACCAAAAAAATTACCACCCCAGGCCCACAACTCTCCACCCCGTAATTCGAGCGTGTGGTAATCTCCTGTGGAATGCCTTTGGTAGGTGTTGGAGCTAAGCTTTTTATTATTGCCGCTTTGCCCTTGTGTGCAAAGAGGAAGAACAAATACCAACAGAAAATAGAACAGGTATGTTTTCGTATTCATAGGTCTGTTAACTTGTTAAACAAAGTAACTCAGGTAACGCAAATTGATTGTCACAGAATTGTTGAATAACATTTATCCTTCAATTTTGTTTGCTCCCCAATGAATTATAAGGTTTTTAACTTAAAGTTTAAGCTTGGGTGATATGGGTGTTGGTTTGTGGGGGTGCAAAATGGAGTGGAGAATAGCTTGGCTCAAGGTGTGACGAACCAAAAAAGCGAAGGTTTCTTATTCTTGGCTTCTTATTTTAACCGGAATAGCAAATTTCATAAGGCTTTCAAGCTTTCTAATATTGCGCAGAATAACTACTTCTCTAGAAAACCAAACACAGAAAAGAATAAAATCGTCAAACTCAATAAATCCGGTTAACTCTAACCCCGGATAGTTAGCAACTTTAGCTATTCTTATAAGTGTTTTAGCATCTTCTCTTTTTATTGATTCTTTATATTCTATACTGTTTACTGGGAGTGTTTCTCGCATGTATTCTTCTTGATAATTTACTAAGTCTTTCAATTCAAAGTTTGATTTTGACTTATCCCAAAAATTAATGTAAGCAAGTTCCTTTTGCTTACCAGCTTCTTCAAGTGATAATCCTCTTTGGTATAAATAACAAAGGCTTCCAGGTCTTTTGCTGGCATCTATAATCCACCCAAAGGGAGCTAGGAGTAATGCCCCATTTTCTCCTGAATAAGGAATTGCTAATTCTCCATGAAAATTGCTTTTTAGTTCTTTAAGGCTGTAAATATCAAGTTCTATATGGTCAGGATTGTTAAATGCTCTTTGAAGAGCGGCCTCAGTATAACCTTGTTCAGTAATCATTAGACCCTTTTCAGCTCCAATGTCAGCAGCCATACTGATAAATGATTCAACATCCTTTACATCAACTTTTTTATTGTAAAGTTTACAGTCAATGATTATTTTAATGTCATTACCGCCAATACGTTCTTGTATTAGAATATCAATTTGTCGTTTAGCCTTAGAGTATTTCCCAATGAGTTTAACATCTCTTTTTATTTCCGCACCTACAAAATATAGCTTACAAGTTTCAAAAATTGCTATTTCATACTCTGTCCAGTTCATCTACGTAAGTGTAATATTTTGTTGATATACGTGTCGCTAAAGTTCCTGTCGCCCCGAACCATCTCTTACACAGCCTTCAAACTAATATCTAAACTTTTTACGGAGTGGGTGAGAGCGCCTACCGAGATGTAATCTACACCGGTTTCAGCATAGCTGCGTATGGTTTGCAGGGTAATACCGCCTGAGGCTTCCGTTTCGTATTGCCGGTTGATGAGTTGTACGGCTTCTTTTAGAGCAGGTACTTCAAAATTATCCAGCATGATGCGGTGTATGCCTCCTTTGGCTAAGGTGCGTTGTACCTCTTGCAGGTTACGTGTTTCCACTTCAATGCGCAGGTTAAGGTTATTGGCTTTTAAGTAAGCATGCACCTGATCAATGGCGGCTTCCAGACCTCCGCAAAAATCAGCATGGTTGTCTTTAATCATAATCATGTCGTACAAACCAATGCGGTGGTTTTCTCCGCCACCTGTTTTTACGGCCCATTTCTCCAGCAAGCGCATGCCGGGAGTGGTTTTGCGGGTGTCCAGCACTTTAGTGTGTAAGCCCTGCAACTCCTGCACATAGCGGTTGGTAGAAGTGGCCACACCGCTCAACCGCTGGCAAAGGTTGAGCACCAAACGTTCAGCGGTTAAAATATTGCGTGCTGAACCTGCTACCAACAGGGCCACATCGCCCGGTTGAACAGGGGTGCCGTCTTGCAGTAAATGAGTAACCTTTAAGTTGGGATCAACCTGATGGAAGACTACCTCGGCCAGTTCCAAACCCGCAATAATGCCCTGTTCTTTGATGAGCATGCGCGATTGACCTTGTGCGCTGGCAGGTATGCAGGCATTGGCAGAGTGGTCGCCTGAACCGATGTCTTCGGCCAGGCACTCTTTGATAAACTGAAGAATGTGGGGGGAATGAAATAATGGATTCGTCAAAACGTTGGCTTTTTAATGCCGCGAAGTTACTCGTTTTCGAAATGCAATTCCTGAATGAGTTCTTGTCCGTTTTGTTCTTTGGTTAAAATGTATACCCGCAGCACGCCTTTGGCATACTCGTACCTGCCCACCACGTAGTGTGCCCCCTGTGCAGAGGAACCGCGGTGTTGTATGGTGTAACTTTTGGCAGGGTATTGTTTAAAGAAGTCGCGCAGCAGTAATTCTGCCTGCGCTTTGCTGTACAGGTCAGAGTGTTCGGGGGTGGCAAAATCAATGGTGGCGTTAAAACTTTTGGCTATTTCTTTGGAGTTACCGCTTTTGATAAAAGGAATAAGGGTATCAAACAAATCGTTACCTGCCGCCAGAGCCAACATGCTACCCGTTAGTACAACGGAGAGGAGGGTGATGAAAAGTTTACGCGTAACCATATTGATAAGGATTAAATTCCTATGGCAAATTAGCCAATATTTTGTTTAAGTACAAGTTTATTTAGTGGGCAATGCTCTTGCTGATACAGTTGAATTCTGTTGATTTTAAACAGCTATTCCGCTTAATGTACTTAAGAACGTGGCCAAATGTTGGTTGAATTCAGTTGGCTGTTCCAGATTAGATACATGTCCGGCATTTTCAATGATGCAAAGTTGGGAACCTCTGATGTTTTTATGCATGGATTCCGATTGAGCAAGCGGTGTTACTTCATCTGCTCTGCCACAAATAATCAAGGTGGGAACGTTGATCTCACTCAGGCCCGAACATGTTTCTGCCCGACCGGCAAGTGCTAGCAGTCCTTCTGTGATGATGTGCGGAGTATTAGCAAACACTACACTTCGCAGTTGTTCTACTACTTCCGGTTTGTTTGTAAGGGAGTCTTTGTGAAAAACACTTTTAAGAAACCCTTCGCTAAACTCAGCCGGGCCTTTAGCTTCTATTTCTTTAATAATGGAATGACGCTTTTCCTTCACTTCTGCTGTATCTGCAATACATTGTGTGTCGCATAAAATTAACGCCTTAAAACGGGCAGGAAATTTTTTTATTGCATTAAGCGAGATGAAACCTCCCATAGATAAGCCGAAGATAATCGCTTTGTCAATGTGCAGCCTGTCCATAAACAGAATTAAGTCATCACCAAACAAGTCAACACTTAAGGCTGATTTCTCGTCTGTTGATTTTCCGAATCCCCGGATATCACAAGCAATTAAACGGTAATCAGGTTTCAGAAATTCGATCTGTGCCTGCCACATGTTTTTACTAAACGGATAGCCGTGTAAAAAGATAATGGGAATTTCCCCTTCCCCAACATCATCATAGGATAAGGTAAAGTTATTGACAGGGACAGTTAAATCATATCCTTTAGTTTCTGTGTTCATAATATTTTTTAGATTATCTCTTTGGTAATATGCTCTTTCCTTACACCTAAATGAATCAATTGCTTCTCTACATCTTTTATCATGGGCGGAGGTCCGCATACATAAAACTGCTGATTAAAGTTGGTGATGTTGGCCCTCAGAAACTCTTCTGTAACCCTGCCATGGTAGTAGCCCTCTACTTTCTCATCAGATAATATATTGATAAATGCTTTGCCCAATATTGTTTTTAACTCGTCTTCAAGAATGATATCAGCCTTTGTTTTATTGGCAAACACTAACATGTTTTTCCCGATTTCATTTTTGGCTTTCAGGTCTCTTAAAATGGAGATAAAAGGAGTAATCCCGGCTCCACCGGCTATAAATACACCTTCTTCAGTATAAGTAATGGTGCCGAACACACCGTGCAACACCAACTCATCATTTTGCTTTAAGTGAAGCAACTCATTAGTAACACTCTTTTGTTCGGGATAAGTTTTAATGGTAAATTCCAGCGAGTCAGCAGTTGGTAAATTCGTAAATGTAAACGGTCTTTCTTCATCAAGCCACTCACTTTTATTGATAGCTATTTGTGTAGCTTGTCCGGGTATAAAGCTGAAGTCAGTTGGCTTGTCGGTTACAATGCTGAGTACATCATGCGTTACCTTTTCTATTGACTTAATTTTTATGATGTGATTTTCCATTTTCTTACAGATTGATGCTTACAAACCTAATTTTTGAACAGGAGGAATGCCTTACACAATTGGCGAAAAGAGTTGTATAAATAGCACATCAGAAAGGTGAGCACCATTAGCAATAAATAAAACACGGTATCGTTAAACCTTCATTAAAATGTACAGCATGGAAAACAAGACAGGGGAAAATGTTTCAGGTAAACGAGCCAAGGCTCTGTTGCGTGGTTTAAGTATTTATCCTTTTGTTGCCACAATTGGTTTTTTACTGGGAGGAGCAACAGGCAGTACATTCCTTGTCTGGTTAACCCTGCTCACTTTTGTATTTGCCCTGTATTTGGGAACGCTCGTGTGGTTGGGGCTTGCGCTTTACCTTCTGCTCAAAAAGAAAATGCTTCTGAAAGAAATTCTGCTATATTTTATTGTGGCTCTTACGGGAGCACTTGCAGCCTATATTGTTATCGAGTACGACATATTAAGCTCCGGTGCCAAATACATTGATTAATGGTAAAAGTAAAGCCGAAGGAGATGTTGTGAGTAACCGATTAGCGGAGTTGATTTTTAGCCTGCACTTTTTTTAAGCAGTTGTTGGTGCAGCTTTACCACTTGTTCAATCAGGGAGTGTTCTTCATCATTTTGCAAAAAGTACTGACCCAGTCGGTTTCTTTCTTTATCAGACAGTTGATTGTTGATGCGTTGCAGTATGGCTTCGCGGGTGCTGCCATCGCGTTGCATAGTACGTGCAATACGTAACTCCAACGGAGAGTTGACCACAATTACGGCATCGAGTTGTTTGTAGGAACCACTTTCAAAAAGGAGTGCGGCTTCTTTTAAGGTGTAGGGTACATTTTTTTGTTGTTTGTGCCAGCGCTCGTAATCTTTTGCTACAGCCGGATGCACCAGTGCATTCAGTTGTTGTAGTTTGCTTGGGTTGTTAAATACCAATGCGGAGATGTGGGCACGGTTCAACTCCTGTTGTGCGGTATACACTTCTTCACCAAACGTTTTGATGAGGGCCTTGCGTAATGGCACATCTTCATTCATCAACGCTTTGGCGCGAGTGTCGGCATAATAAACAGGTATGCCCGATAATTCAAACAGGCGGCAGGCCGTAGATTTTCCACTGCCTATACCGCCTGTTATGCCCAGCTTTAACATGCTGTTGCGTTGTTTAATTATTTTTTGTCTTTAGCGTCTTTGTCCTTATTGGCATTCAACGGTTGTGAGGCTTCCATGGAAACCGCAGTTTTGTCGATACGCAGGCGGGTGCCTTCGCTGTCAATAATAAAGTGAGCTTCACCGGCATCAATAATTTTAGCATGAATACCGCCAATGGTAATAATTTTATCGCCTTTGCCTAAAGCCTCGCGAAACTTCTTTTGCTGTTTGCTTTTGCGCATCTGGGGTAAAATCATGAATACATAAAATACCACCATAATGAGGCCCAGCATAATGAGTTGTCCCATTCCACCGCCCTGCGCTCCGCCTTGTGCGGCTAATACAACTGAAATCATGTTCATATACGTGTGTTTATTGTTTTGCTGTTACTTCACCTTTAATGTGCAACTCCTTAATGGAAGGTTCACAATTGGTGGTGAGGGTGACCATTTTGTCTTGTATGCCGCTTTTGCCGTTGCTGTCAAATTTCACATCAATCTTAGCGCTTTCACCCGCTTTAATGGGGTGGCGCGGATAATCAGGTACAGTGCAACCGCAACTGGCAGTGGCATTGGAAATAATCAAATC
>DATGWX010000364.1:0-3700 GCA_035299275.1 Bacteroidia bacterium | reverse complement strand
AGGCAATCTGGTAGCCATTAAAGACGTTACCGATGAAAACGACCTGATGATTATTACCAAAAACGGTATCACCATCCGTATTCCAGTTGAAGATTTACGTGTAATGGGTAGAGCAACCCAAGGCGTTAGGTTGATTAAACTGGACGAAGAAGATGCGATTGCCTCCGTTGGTAAAGTGGAACACGAAAAAGAAATAGATGAAATAGTTGAAGCAGAAGGCGATTCTCCTGAAAGTGGTACAACAATTGAAAACTCCACCGAAGAAAACCCCGAAGCATAACCGTAATTTAAGTATATGAAGAAAATCCTTTTTAGCGTACTGGCCCTTGTTGCATTAAACGGTTACGCGCAAAAATTCAGAGTGGAAACGGCTTCCATTGCTATTCGCAATTACGAAAACCCGGCCAGTACCAAAGATGACCGCAAAGCAGCTATGGAAGAAGGGAAAGCAGAAATTGATAAGGCTGCCGAAAACCCTGAATCTCAGTCTGACCCCAAAATGTGGTTTAACCGCGGTGTAATTTACCAATACATTATCTCCGATACTGCTGTGGGAATTAATGCCCCCAATGCCGGTGAAATTGCTATGGAAGCTTACATCAAGTGCATTAAACTGGATGATAAAAAAGCGAAGTACTCCGTTGCTGCCCGCACCAACCTTACCAATTACATTGCTTATGTAATGAACATGAAGGCTAATCAGGCTTTTAACAACAAAGACTATGTAACTTCTTTGAACTACTACAAAAAAATACTGGAAATCATTCAGTACGATACAGAGAAGAACCTGTCGAAAAACAACATGTCGGATAAGGAGTTGTATTGGAACATGGCTGTAATTGCTATTAACGGGGAATTGAACAAAGAAGCCAAAGAATACTTACAGGCTGCAATTGACAAAGGCTATCAGGACCCCAACGCTTTTCTTTACCTCTCAAACATTTATCTTACAGAAGGTGATACTACCTCAGGTTTAAAGGTAATTGAACAGGGCAGAAGCAACTTCCCCAACACCAGCAGTCTTATTACGGCTGAGATTAACGTGTACATTGCACAGGGACGGGTAGATGTGTTGGTAGAAAAAGCCAATGCTGCTATAGAAAACAGCCCCGACAACTCCTTATTGTACTATGTTCGCGGTAACTCGTATCAGATTTTGGCTGAAAGCAACGCCAAACAAGTTAAGCGTACCAACGATACCTTGGCTTATTTTGCCAAACAGCTAAAATCAGCCACCGACCCTAAGAAGAAGGCAGCTTTAGCAGCTAAACAAACTGATTTTAAAGCCCAGTTAGCCAAACAAAGTGCTGACTATGCTACGTTTTTAAACAGCAGTGAGAAGGATTACCTCAAGACCATTGAACTGGACGGTGGTATGTTCGATGCATATTTTAACCTGGGCGCGTTGTACCTGAACCAAACACCTGATTTAACCGAGAAAATGAACAATTTACCGGTATCAGCTGAGAAAGAATACAACGATACCAAAGCCAAGCGTGATGCATTGTACAAAAAAGCCATACCGAGTTTTGAGAAAGCTCTTGAAGTTGTAAAGAATCCGAAAGATGAGTACGATATCTGCAACACACTGAAACAAATTTATGGTCAGCTCAATGACATGGCTAAGTTCACAGAATATAAAAAGAGAGCAGAAGAGATTCTGGCTAAGAACAAAAAGAAGAAATAAATCATCAGGTAAGGGTATTTCAAAGTACCCTTATTTGCTTTGCATTTTATTGAACATAATATTAATTATAAGACAAATTGAAAATACAAATAATTGAATATAAGTGGTATAAATATCTGCTATTCTTTGATAAACCTGAATATGTTCAATTGACTGTGTGCTCTGCTGCGTAACTCCACGGTGTATATTCCGGCTGTCCAGTCCTTAATATCTATGCTGAAATTACTGCCGTCAATAAACTCTTTATTCAAAACCTCTTTGCCTAACAAATTAAATATGCAAACAGAAACAGACCCGGAATTTCCCGTTTGAATAGTAATGCGTGAATTGGCCGGATTAGGATAAATGATTTGGGCTGAAGGTTCAATCTCAATTGCTTCAGTAGCCAACGAATCAAATAAACTGCAGTTGTAATTCCATGCATTCTTTTCCAGATAACCTTGGGGATTTAATGTTTTACCGGCAAAAGCGCTGTAATTAGCCGGATACTTGTAAGCTCTGAATACGAAGTTATTAGTTGGCACGGTTCCCTGACTGATAATACCGCTGTTAGATGACGGATTAACGTAACTCCACATTGTATTTCCTGCAGAGTCTACTTCAAACAAATGTCCTGAAGTTCCTTCACATACCAGTGTGTTGCCGTTGATTAAACGCTGCGCACCACCAATAAAAGCCGAATAAAAGCTATCTGCCGGGGAATCCTGATAGGTCCATAAAGGGTTCGAAGGCCCAAAAGCACTTGCGCCCGGTTGGGTATAAAACCCGACACTATCAGTAACTGCCTGTATTTCCGTAATGGTGGAAAATGGTAAGTTGCCGTTCCGCGGTCCGTTGTTAAACGCAATGATATTTCCTGCACCCGGTAATCCGTTTTTTATCCAGTTCACATTATGCTGGTAAAATAGCTGCTTTGTGGAGCTGTCCCCACGATTATACGCAGCAGGATTTCCCCAGCGGTACAAAATATCTCCGCCTTTGCCATACCGGCCACCGCTGTGCGAAGCAGCCTGAGATGTAGTGGTGCTGTGGTCAATGATATAAAATTCACTGAAGGCGCGCGCACTCAATATAATCTGATCCAATTGAGGATTGTAATCTAACCCATTACCGTGCATCCAATCAGCAGGATTATTGCCATTGCCACCTGATGGCGGATAATTGAGGTGCAACAGTTCTGGGTGTTGGGCAACTACGCCATAATTACTTTTGTTACTATCAAACTCTTGTATGGCGTGGTCCCAGGCATGCCATTCCCACACCACCTTGCCACTATCCGTACCCACAGGTTCAATTTCCACAATATGTTCTGGCCATATAGCCGAGTTGAATTTTCGGCCTGCAGCCAATGCCTCAGCCTGTGTTTTGTATTCAAAAGCCAGCAACAGCACATTTCCATTTGGCATGGGTGAAATATCATGGTGCTGGTGATAGAGTGGCGAAGTGTAGCGGTAACTCCATAATACGTTGCTGTTCCAATCCAGTTTTTGCACACCACCGCCCCCCTGCCCGTTAAATGTAGCATTGGGCACCTGAAACGGACGTACCAAAGTGCCGTCTTCCAGCAGGTAACAGCTTAAACCCGGTCGGTAATTACTTACCCAGCGGTGTACTACCTCACCGCAGTTGTTTAGCAAATAGGTGACACTATCGCCCAAAGGTGCCATCAGTACATAACCTTTAAGGGCTTGCGGAGTATTTTTAAAAATGCCAACGGTTTGCTGAGCTGCCACCTCCAAGCCGGTTAAAATGTAAAGTACAAAAACAGACAGGGCTGGTTTAATGTATTTTACCCTCATGAAAAAAGTAATGTTTAGCTACAGCAATATACAAAAAGGGGAATCAAATTAATACCGCCAAATTTCGTCAAAACCTGTTTTTAACTGAGCGAGTTCCTGTGCAGTTATATTCCCTACTTTTCTCGTCAACCTTTCTTTGGTAATGGACCTTATATGAAACGTTAATATTTCAGACGTGGCCTTTAAAGCATTGTCGGTATTGGGTTGCAACACC
>DATGWX010000363.1:0-3074 GCA_035299275.1 Bacteroidia bacterium | reverse complement strand
ACCAGCATGCAGGTAATCCGTCATTGGGTTATCCTACCGTGGGCGATTCGTCTATGGCCGTGGGCAAAGCGGGCACAAACGGAGTGGTGAGTCTGGGAGATGGTGGAAGTGCCGTACTCACTTTTTATCCCGCTATTAAAAACAAAGCCGGATATGATTTCGCAATTTTCGAAAACGGTTTTCAGTTTATTGCTGATTCAGGTTTGGCGTTTTTGGAATTTGCTTTTGTAGAAGTGAGTTCAGATGGTCAGTACTTTGTTCGTTTCCCCGCAATAAGTAATATAGATACAAGCGTTCAATGTGACCCTTACGGCATAAGCGATGCAGCCAAAGTAGATCAACTGGCCGGTAAGTATGTGTTTCCCTACGGTACCCCGTTTGACTTAGAACTGCTGAAAGACACACCGGGTTTAGATGTTAACCGCATTACACATATTCGTTTGGTAGATGTGGTGGGTAGTATTGATGCACCCTATGCGCAGCGTGATTCACGCGGAGTTATAGTGAATGATCCCTGGCCCACTGATTTTCCCAACTGTGGTTTTGATTTGGATGCCATAGGAGTGATTAACCAGAACGACCCCAATACTGTGGAGGAAACAATTCAGCAGGCACTTGTTTTATATCCTAATCCTTCTGCAACTGCTGCTGCAGTGCGATTGCATTTGCCTTTGTGGAATATGCCCGCACAGGTAAAAGTGTATGACATCAACGGAAAAATGGTATTGACCCAACAACTCAACCATGCGGGTGATTACCTTCAGGCTGCTTCATTGCCTAAAGGAATATTTTTGGTAGAAGCCGAACAGCAAGGCATCACTTACCGCTGCAAATGGATGATTCAATGAGTTCATCTCGTCTGTTGTTTTTTGTTTCAGTTGCACTAACGGTATTTGCCTGTAAAGAAGAAATTCCGCAAGCACCTGAGTTGCCTTCAGCACAAAG
The DNA here is from genome assembly GCA_035299275.1 of Bacteroidia bacterium. Taxonomy (GTDB): domain Bacteria; phylum Bacteroidota; class Bacteroidia; order UKL13-3; family UKL13-3; genus JAGPCK01. The sequence goes on along the minus strand of DATGWX010000363.1, from coordinate 2,129 downwards.
TAACCGTTTGGTGTACGTGATTAACGAGGGGAATTTTCAGTGGGGCAATGCTACCATCACCCGCTTTGATCGCATCAGCAAACAAAAAACGCACGATGATTTTTTTGAAAGTGCCAACCAACGTCCGTTGGGTGATGTGGCACAATCCATCACCTTTCACAACGGATTGGGGTATCTCGTCATCAACAATTCCTCCAAAATTGAAGTAGTAGACTCTGCTACGTTTGTTACCAAAGGTGTCATCAGCGGATTGACCTCACCGAGGTACCTGTTGCCTGTGGGAAGCAATAAAGCTTATGTAACCGATATTTATTCCAACTGCATTTGGGTGGTGAATCTGAATACGCGTACACTCATTAAAACCATTCCTTGTCGCGGGTGGACAGAAGAACTGCTTTTGCACAACGGCAAAGTATGGGTTACCAACCTGCGCACCAATTACCTCTACCGCATCAATCCGGTTACAGATATTATGGAAGATAGTGTTTTGCTTGGTTTTCCTGCAGGTTCATTAGTAACGGATGCCGGCAATAAATTGTGGGTATTGTGCAGTCAGGTTTTACAAGCCAATGCACCTTCCCGTTTGATGCAACTCAACGCACAAGGTACACAGGTAACCAAGGTATTTGATTTGGGCACAGGAGCAGGGAAGGTGTTGCGCACCAGCCCCGACCGCACACAGCTCTATTGGATAAAGGGTCACATCTACAGCATGCACATCACGGCCGATTCACTTCCTGTCGCTCCTTTAATAACCAAACAGTCGGGTGAAAATTTTTACAGTTTAGGAATAGATCCTGTGAGCGGAGAGATTTATGCAGGCGATGCACTCGATTATGTGCAGAAGGGAAACGTGAAGTGTTTCAGTACGGACGGAGCATTCATCACCTCCTTTAAAGCGGGTATCACTCCGGGAAACTTTACCTTTAATTAAGATGGAACACAAAACCTGTGAACGTTGTAATGCGGAGTTTACCTGCAATGTATCGAACATCAGCAATTGCTGGTGCATGGATGTGCAGGTGAATGCTGCGGCCAAAGGGGTGATTGCCGCCAGCTACAACGATTGTTTGTGTGAAAAATGTCTGAAAGAAATTGCTTTAGAAACGGCCGGTAAGCCACTTACCCGGGAAGAATTGAAACCCAACGAACATTATTATTTTAACGAAAAAGGTTTGATGGTGCTCACCGCCACCTACCTGTTACGCAGAGGTTACTGCTGTGAAAACGGCTGCCTGCATTGCCCTTACGGGTTCAGGAAGTAAGCACCATGTAGAGTGGTTTGTGACGACACGAAACATAGCAGCAGTGGTTCGTTTTTCTCATGCACACTGAGGATTGAAGAAACTTATTTATCTTAGTTGCGCTATTTATTAGGAGTAGTAGTTTTTAAGACTAAACTTCAGGACAAGGAGAATTAATTTATAAGAAACACAACCATTTGATACTTCATATGACAGAAATAAGATAAACTGTTCATGTGAAGAATGTTCATCGCAAATTTCATAACTACGAATAATATTTAGAATGATATTTATATACATATTTCTTGAAGTGACAGCGCAGCCAATACAGTCTGCTGTAACAATTTGGACAGTTATAGCTACAATTGCAGCAGTTGTTTCTGCATACTCAGCAGTTAAAAGCCGTGGATTTGCAAAGCAATCCTATCAATTGGCAGTGCAAAATTATAGTGATAGACAAGCTAATTTTAGCTTATATTTAATTGACGGATTTCGTTGGATTAGTAAAAATGAGAACACAAGGAAATTTCTCTTATTTCATATTACTATAAATAATCAATCAGACAGTAAGAATTCTTTTAAGGCTCAACTTGAGATTGAGTATATACGAAATGATCAGTCTGTAGCAAGAGTTGTAATACCTCATAATGAAAATTTACTAGAGCATTTACCACAGAAAAATCTTTCAGTATTTTCCCATGACATTAGAGTTGATGAAAAAGGAATGCAATCTAGGTGGTTGATTTTTGAGCAACCATCTAATGTTTTTAAAGTAGATAGAATTGAAAAATACACTATTAAAGTTATTGACACAGCTGGAAATTCACAGTCAACTGAAAGTTATATGTTAAAGAATTTAATAAATGAAAACAAGTAAGATAAAAG
>DATGWX010000362.1:0-2222 GCA_035299275.1 Bacteroidia bacterium | reverse complement strand
ACAGCGATTACCAGAAAGAAAATGTGCAAAATATACCGCGCAAAATAGCGCTGCACACAGCCTCAAAAGCCCAAATGAAAGTTACCTTTGACTACCAAAATGTTTCTTTTGCGCCTTTTGACGAAATTTCGTTCAGCATTCCCGCTTCGTATAAGCCGGCTAAGTAGCCTGTTGCTGCTCCTGCTGTGTGTTGCCTTGTGCAATACCACACAGGCACAATCGCGCAGCGAACTGGAGCGCAAGCGCAGGCAGCAGGAGCAGGAGATAAAGCTCACCCGCAAAATGCTGCTGGAGACCAAAAAGAAGGAAAAGGCCACCCTTAACCAACTGGAAATTCTCAATACGCAGATTAAAACCCGCAGCCAGCTCATACAAACCATCAATCAGGAAATTGATGTGGTGGATACCCGCATTACGGAATTAAACAGCACCATCAACACCCTGCAAAGCGAGATTGAACAAATGCGCAAACAATATGCGCAACTGGTAGTGGCTTCTTATAAAAACCGAAACACCCTCGATAAACTCATGTACATTCTGGCTTCTGACGGTTTTGAGCAAGCCTATAAACGCATGAAATACGTGCAGCAGTTCTCGGTGTTCAGACAAAAACAGGTATCCCTTATTCTGAAAACACAAACCATTTTACTGGGCAGCCTCAATGAGTTGAGGAATGTAAAAGACGAAAAAGAAGTGCTGTTGGGCGACAAAGAAACCGAGAAAAAAGAACTGGAGCAGGACAAACAGGAAGAAGCCCGTGTGTTGCTTGCGCTCAAGCAAAAAGAAAAAGAACTGGTGGCTCAGCTACGTAAAAAAGAAGAGGCAGCCCGCAAACTGAAAAAAGCCATTGAAGATTTAATTGCCAAAGAAATAGAAGCAGCCCGCAAGCGCGAAGAACTGGAGCGTAAAAAACGCGAAGCAGCCACCGGCAAAAAAGAAGAAAAAACCAGCACCGCCAAAGCCACAGAACTGGCCCTTACGCCTGAAGCCGCCAACCTGGCCAATGAGTTTAGCCGCAACAAAGGCACCTTGCCGTGGCCGGTGGAGCAAGGCTTTATCTCCAAAGCATTTGGTACCCACCCGCACCCTACATTAAAAAACATTACGGTAAACAACACCGGTATTGATATCACCACACAAAAAAATGCCAAGGCCCGTGCAGTATTCAGGGGTGAGGTAAAAATGAAATTTTCAGTGCCGGGTATGGGCAACGCAGTAATTGTATCGCATGGTGACTATTACACCGTGTACACCAACTTAGAAGATGTGTTTGTACGTGTGGGCGATAAAATAAGCACCAAGCAGGAAATAGGCACCGTAATGAGCAATGAGGTAGAAGAAAAAACCGAACTGCACATTGAAATTTACAAAGGTAAAATGCGCCTCGATCCGCAAGAGTGGTTGTTTAAGAAGTAGGGTCCAACTATTTTGTATCGAGTTCTTTCAGCTCTGTATCTATTCTGGTTACCTCTTCTCCGGTTTTTAGTTTAAAGTCTACCAGCATGGCTTTAATGTTGTTTTGATAATCCGCCAGCTGTGTAATTATGGCGCTGTTTTCCTTTTCTATTCTCTCCAGCTTTCTTGTTAACTTAGCACTGGGGTTGGGTGTGTTTTTTAGTTGCTTAATGAACTTTTCATTGGCAAGTATTCTTTTTTCTATTTCAACTTTGAAACCGTACCACTCATCTACGGGTTCCGCTTTTTTGATTTCGCGGTGCTTTTTAATTTGGTGAACCGACTGTTCAGCCACCACCTCATCCTGTTCCGGTAGCGACTTTTGTGCCTTTACCCGCTCATAGGCTTCATCTGAGTGTTTCTCGTGCGATTCGCAGGCAAACAAGAACAAGGCAATACAGGCAACAGGGATGATTCTCAGTAAAAAAAGGTAACGCATAGTAGTGTGGTTTATTAATTCAATTTATTTGGTTGGTGTTTTGGGTGTAGCGGGTTCTTTTGACCACTGCTCTAAAGTAAATATCTCCTTGTACGATTTTGGTTTAATTTTTAGTCCGCCAGAGAAGGGGTGATCCAACAAAATAATGGTGAACAAAAACATTCCCACAAAAGAGCCTAAGAGGCAGTTTAAAGCCACATGCATGCGCTTGTGTTCTATATCCAGCAACATGGCACACACAATGGTAACCAGGGCGCCAAATATCATGGGAAACCACATAAAGGGAGGTATTTCAGTTTCCATTGAACTGTAGCGCAGCCCGCGATAG
>DATGWX010000361.1:0-2358 GCA_035299275.1 Bacteroidia bacterium | reverse complement strand
ATGGAGTATTGAAGAACATAGCACGGAATACAAACAATTATTTTCTGTTTCCCAAGGACGCCGGTGTAACCTCAGGCGATATTGGCAAGTTAATGATGAACGATGGTTCGGGAACGGCCAAAGTTTATCAACTAAGCCCTGCAACTGATCCTCAAAAAGGCAAGTGGGTCATAACCATGGAGGATATCGGCGATTTAAGCGATGAGTCGGAAATTTACATTGATTCAGTTACATTCTCACAATCCTTTACCCGTGTAGACTGGCGTGATGGTGCTACTCCTACAACTGTGGCCGAAGAGTTGGGGTTGATAAAGGACTATATAGATGATAATGCCCCGTTTAATGCAAATTTAACTGCAACCCTGGTGGGAGATGTGCTTACCATTGAAGAAATTGCTTACGATGGCACTCAGATTCAGTTTGATCATTTTGAAACAAACGAAGGCTTATACATTGATACGGTTTCGCGCCCTGCGTTACCGGCAGCACCTACTGCATTTCCGCTGGGCAAATTGATTGGTATAGATGGAAGCAATGCTATAATCAGTAGTAACTTAGTAGAAACCTATACGCTTGAAGGAAGCTTAACTATACCTCACGATAAACTCAATTTCGAAACTGATTTAGATTTTTTAGGTATGGAAGATCTGTGGGAACTGATTGAAGGTTTTCTGATAGTTCCGGATGCCGATGGGAAGGTAAAAGCGGTAAACGCCGATGACTTTAACTTTGATAACTACTTCTTTTCAACTTACCGCCACCATTTTTTAGGTATAGCTATATATACCGCAAGTAGTTCAGTTACGGTTTACAATTTAACGGGCATTTCAGCTCTGATATCTATGTATGTAAGAATACAGAGGAAAGTAACAGATATATAATAAAAAAATAAAAAATAAGTCATGGCAATAACTATTGAAAAAAGCAAGCAGCTAGCTAAAACGCTACTTAAATTTAGTGTGCACAAAACAATCAGCAAGAACTTCGACTGGAAAGTCACTCGCTCAATTAGTACTGAAGAGCCCCTGAGTGAAGCTGATATCAAATATCGTGCGGGTAGAGTTGCGCTTTACAATAAGCGTATACAAGCCTTGGATGTAGCCGAAACCCTGGAAGAAGTAAACAACATTTCTCTAAAATTCTAGTACCCTTTTATTATGTCATCTCCTATCAGCACTCCGAAAGGCGGTGGTGCGGTTAGCGGTTTGGGTGAAAAGTTTTCCCCCGACCTGTTTACCGGCACCGGTAACTTTAGTATACCCATTGCTCTTCCACCTGGGAGAAATGGATTTCAACCTGAACTTGGGCTACAATACAGCACAGGTAGCGGTAATAGCCCATTTGGACTAGGCTGGAGTTTGAGTGTACCAGGGGTGATGCGGAAAACTGCTAAGGGAGTACCTGCATATGATGATGAGAAAGATACCTTCATTTTAAGCGGAGCCGAAGACCTTGTTGCTGTCGAACGTTTTTTGTTGAGCAGTGCCGAGAATAAGACAGGTATTATTCCTCTTCAAAACGAAGAGGGTGTTATTAATCAGTATCGCCCACGCACCGAAGGCTTATTTGCGCGTATTTACCACCTTAAAACCAACCTTCGTAATTGCTGGAAAGTGATGAGTAAGAATGGGCTTATTAGTTGGTACGGAAGCAAGCAAGCCTTTGATTCGGATTTATCTTTAGTGCAGAAGCCGGGTAATTCGAACAGTATTTTTGCTTGGAAACTTACCCTAACAGAAGACCCTTTCGGTAATCATATTGTTTACACTTACGAAAAGGAAAATGTTCGAGATAATGACTACCACCGATGGGATCAAAACTATCTTTCAGAAGTAAAGTATGCCGATTATCCTATTGGTAATGAAACCAGGTACATGGTTTGCGTTCGCTTTAATTACAAAAGCAGAGTGGATGCGTATTCTGATTACAAATGTGGTTTCAATATTCGTACCACCCAACGTTGCGAAACCATTCAGATTTTTACAAACCCACAGCACGGTGAAATAAAAACGCGTACGTATCATTTTCAATATAGCGATGAATTGCTTCCTGTATCTGAATTGCCTTACAATGCTGTTTCTCTTTTATGCAAAGTAGAAGTTGAGGGCCATGATGAGGCTAAAGGAACTAACGAATTTCTTCCACCGCTTGAATTCCGCTATTCGCACTTCAAGCCCAAACAGCAAAAATTCAAACAACTACAGGGTAATGAAATGCCGTTAGCATCGTTAGCTAATCCTGGGTTTGAACTTATCGACCTGTTCGGCAACGGCTTACCCGATATTGTGCAGATAAACGGAGTGGTGAGGTATTGGCGCAATATGGGCGATGGAAAGTTTGATATTCCGCGCTTGATGA
>DATGWX010000360.1:0-4237 GCA_035299275.1 Bacteroidia bacterium | reverse complement strand
CGTGGCCTTCAGGATGGCGATATCGCGCATTTTTTCATAAATGGTCATGTTGAGAATATTGTAAATGCCGAAACCTGCTACAATTAACAGTGTAATGGAAACAGTATAGGTTATGACCCCACGCAACTTAATACTAACCAGAATAGTGGCGTTGGTGGTTTCCCAATCATCCGCGCGGTAACCGAAAAACTTATAGTAATCGAGTGCTTTTTGTCTGGCATCTTCCAGCACTTTTAATTTGATGTTGATATCAGTGATGTAGCTTTTGTCTTTCTGGAGAATTTTTTGAACTAAGTTAATGGAAGCATAACTGCGCGTATCGTCTACCTGAGCCATACCCATTTGAAAAATGCCGGCCACCTTCACCATCTTGCTTACTCCTGCCGGGGTAGTTATGGTGATGTTGTCGCCTTTGTGCAGGTTCATTTTGCGCGCCAAACCTGAGCCCATCAAAATGCTGTTGTTGCTGCTCAGCAGGTCTTCAATTTTTCCTTCCAGCATTTTAGAGCTGATGTCGAAAAGCAAATCCTCAGCCATAATATCCACTCCGGTAATGTTACCGTGTATGTCGTGCGGACCGAAATTAAAAAACACCTGAGAATTCACCATGGGCGATACTCCCCACACTGCTTCATCTTTGCGGATGTAGTTAACCATTTGCAGGCCGTTTTTTAATCCTTGTTTGAGCAGGGAAGGTTTGGGATGGTATATTTTATTCAAATCGTTTTCACCGTTGAATTTGCGTTCAACCAGTTGTTCTGTTTTGGTTTCAATGTCATTGTAAATGTGAATGTGCGGGGAGGCACTCATCATGGTTTCTTCCAGCATTTTGTCAACCCCGGTCATAAAACTCACCATCGCAATAAACATGGCAATGCCAAAGGTTACACCCAATGCCGCTACAATGGTTTGTTTTCTTCTGGAGAGCAGGTGCCTTTTGGCTACCTGAAAAATTAACCGGAAGTTCATTCCGGTAAGATTAAACGACTATCCATAGTAATACCTCCCAGCACTTCTACTTCGTCAATGGTTTCAATGCCTTTGCGAATATGTTGTTTTATGGCTTTCCCATCCACTATAACAGTTACGGTATCGCCTTTACTCACAAATTTTTTGGGTACAATCAATGCGTTTTCTTTTCGGTTGGTGATAATGTTGGCTTCTACACTCAGCCCGGGATACAGAACTTCCGGTTGATGAATAAATTCAGCATCTACCCTAAAGGATTGCTCGCGTTGAATTAGCGCAGGGTAAATTTTGGTAATTACAGCATCATAAATACTGTCTTTTGATTCTATGTTCACCAGTACCTTTTGTCCCTTTTTTATTTTACCGATGTCTTCTTCATCTACCAGCAGTTTCAGGTACATGTGGTTGGCATCTCCCAGCATGGCAATGGCCTCGCCTCTGCGCACCAGCTCATTCAGTTCCTTGTACACCTCGTATACCTTACCGCTAATCACACTTCGCATTTCTACGTTGCTGTTGCTTATGCGGTATTGTGTGCGGGCATTGTCCTGTTGCAGTTCCAGATCGTTTTTGGTGCGCTCATAACGTTGCTGTAACATGCGGTAATCGTTGCTGGATGCTTTGCAGGCCAGTTCAGCTTTATCCAGTTCAATTTGTGCAATGCTGTTGCTTTGAACCAGGTTGCGCATACGTTTGAGTTGCAGTGAATCATTTTGCATTTTCACATACGCGGTTGATACCTGCAGTTTCAGTTCGCCCAGTACCGGAGAATTGGTAGCTATATTTTCACTGGCCAGTTGCAGTGCCCTTGACGCATTTTGCGAACGTGCAGCCTGGTCGTCATTGTATAAAGTGAACAGCAACTGGTCTTTTGTTATAAGGTCACCGGCTTCTGCATTTTTAAGTTGCAGGTAACCGTCAGTAAGCGCAAAGACTTTATACTCATTGAGCGGGGCTATACTGCCCGAAGCATAAACGGCTTCCGTAATGCTTTTTACTTGCGGGGAGGTTTCTTCAGCTTTTTGACTGCACGAAGACATACCCAGCACCAGTGCCGTAGAAACCCATATCAGGAACAAACGATTCATGGTACAAAGGTTCGTCTTTTATCTGCTCTGAAAAAATGAGATATATCAGGATGATTAAAAGGCAGCATAAAGCGTATAGAAAACCGTTTTAGTTGTTTCCGGTGTACATTTGAAATAACAGGCTCTGTTTTTACGTTTGAACGCTATGCAGAAAATCGTGTGGCTTTTTTTAATATGTTCGCTGAACATACATTGTGCGAGTAATACTAAAGATGCCGAACTATCAAACACTCATCTCAGCAACGGCCTGGTGGTGAATATTTCGTTTAATAACACGCTTACAGAGAAGGTTAGCGGCACGGAAGGAACTAGTATAGGGGCAACGTTTGTTAAGGATAGGAGAAACAGAATTGGTCATGCTGTCCATTTTAACCGTATCGATTCAGCTTACATTGATTTTGGTGATCTGGATAAAGCGTCTTTTGTGAGCGGACTTTTTACCATCAGTTGCTGGGTATACCCGGAGGATACACTTTATCCGGGTGCTATAGTAAGTAAACGCGGTGCAGGTGGCGATTTTGAATACTGCATGGATAACCATTTTTGGAACAAGGCTTTTTATACTTTTGATAATTGGGTCCCCAATGGCAGCACCACCGTTTATGGGGTTGATCCTTTAAGTGCCAAGGCTCAGGTGAAGCTTAACCAATGGCAGCATTTGGTTTATGTGGGCAATGGAAGTCAATTGAGGGTTTACAGCAATGGTGTTTTGCAAAGCGGAGCAGATGTTAAAAACAGTTCAGCTTTTGGAAATACTTCTACCTCGTTGGTGGTTGGTAACGGGGGAGGATTTATGAAGAACTATTATTTTCAGGGAGCCATTGACGATATCCGGATGTACAACCGCGTATTAAACGAAGAAGAAATTCTGGCTTTGTTCTCAGAATAAACAAGTGCCGGTTGTGTGCTATTCGTAAAGCCCTTTGCAGTACTTGTTCAGAAAACCTGTGGCTGCTTTGTTGCCTATGGCCTCAGCCGTTTTAAAATCTTCGCAGGCACCTTCCCCGTCTTTAATGCTCAGCTTAGCAAAGGCGCGGTTAATAAGTACAACCGTATTACCGGGATATGCTTTTATCAACTCATTGTAGTCGGCAATGGCACCCGGAACGTCTTTGAAAAATTTCTTACACTGTGCCCGGTTGTTGTAGGCTTTCATGTCATACAACTTAGGGTTAATCATAATTACCGTATCGTAATCGGCCATGGCATTGCGCAGGTTGCCCAATCCTTCATAAATCACTGCCCGTTGAAAATGGTATTCTGCATTTTTACGTTCTAACCGAATAGCGGTATTCATGTCTTCCAGTGCATCTTTAAAATTACTGCCGGTGTAAAGTATTACAGCACGATTGTAATAAGCCTTGCTAAACTCACGATTGCTGGAAATAGCTGCGTTGAGGTCGTTAAAAGCACGCAGGGTATCACCCAGTTCATAGTAGTTGATAGCACGCAGCAAGTAAGCTTCATGGTCCTTGGGAAATTCTTTCAGTACCTTATCCAAATGCTGGTTGGCTGTTTTTGGCTGGCCCATGTTGGTGTAAGCTACACCTAAGCCCATGTAACATTCAATAAATTTGGGGTCGGTCTTGAGGGCCATGTTGAACCACTGAATGGCTTCCTGGTTTTTGCCTTTGTTCAGTAGCGCATTGCCGGTGTCGTATTGCTTTTTGGCAGCAGGATTTATTTTACGGGCAGATTGTGCAGCGGCTGATAAAAATGAGCCCAGCAATACGACAATAACGACAACATGTTTAAGCATATAAAGGGAATTCGGCCATTAATTTATTTACTTTCTTGCGCACGGCTGTGATGTTTTTTTCATCTTCGGGTTTCATCAGCACAGCGTCAATTAAATCAACAATTGTGCCCATGTGCTTTGCTTTCATGCCACGCGTGGTAATGGCTGAAGTACCTATGCGGATACCTGATGTTACAAAAGGAGATTTATCATCAAAGGGTACCATGTTTTTGTTTACGGTGATGTCAGCTCTTACCAGTGCATTTTCAGCCGCTTTACCGCTGATGTTTTTATTGCGGAGGTCAATGAGCATTAAATGATTATCTGTGCCACCGGTAATAATGTGGTAACCTTTTTTCATGAATGCAGCAGACAGTGCCTGTGCATTTTTAATCACTTGTTTGCAATAGCGTGTGTAAGCAGGGGTAAGGGCCTCACCAAA
>DATGWX010000359.1:0-8484 GCA_035299275.1 Bacteroidia bacterium | reverse complement strand
CCAGTAGCAATCGAACTCAAAATAGCTACCTCCTGATTAGAAATTACCCTATCGTAAACACGAATATCATCTATAAGTCCTATAAAATTTGCGGTGTTCCATATTGTACCCCATGCTGACCCCACTAGTAACTCAGCACCTGTACAGTTGTCAATAGCACCAGGGTTTGAAACTGCTACTGAGGGAATCAATACCCCATTCTTGTAAATTCTCACTGTGGTGCTATCGTATGTGAAGGCCACATGAGTCCATGCTTGAGATGGTATTGTGTTAACCTGACTTGATACTGTCTCCCAACCTGTACCAGTAACGCAATTGCTGTTTCGTTTTACATTCGCTACAAGTTTAGACTGAGATTCAAGTGTGAAATTATACATTTCGTTTGCAGAAGCTGCAAAAGACCTTTTCGCTAGTAAAGCATTGTATTGTCTTGTATTTGTTGATGGCTTTATCAACATACAAACCGAAATATTTGCCGGCCTTAGAACAGTGTTGTCTGCAAACGAAATATAGGAATTTGCACTGCCATCGAAAGCTGCTGCACTATTGTTACTTCCCATTCTATCGGAAGTTAAACTCACTCCAGAACCAACTGTAGCTGAGAAAGCATTAGCAGATGAGTCGGCAAAATTTCCTGAAAAATTAAGGTGAAGAATTAGTCCATTGGAAATGTTTTGTGCACTGATGAAGGTAACAAAACAGCAAAGAAAAGATAGTGATGTAATTATTTTTTTCATACTTCAGATTATTTGTTAATTCAAATTTAAGAAATTCAACTTAACAATCAAAATTTCCCCAATATCTTCCACACAGCAGGACAGGTGAGTGAATTTTGAAGAGTAAGGTCAAGAATCTGTTTCATTTTTCTGCGGTTGGTGTGCGGGTACTGTTTGCAAGCCTTGGGTCGGCTTTCGTAGACTTTACATTTGTTATCGGTATCTAAAAACGGACATGGCGTTTGCTTAAAAACAAAATCCCCGTCTTCGTCCATTTCAATGTATTCTTTGAGTAGCTGTGTAACCGAAATACGTAGGTGTTTAGCTAGAGCATCCATGTCCTCTTGCGTTATGATAGGGCTGATGGTCTTACAACAATTCGCACACTCAAGACAGTCCATTCCGGAAAAAACTTCCTCATGTTTTTCATGAAAAAATTCGTCTACAGCACCGGATGAGCGTTTTTTCAGTAGCTCAACTTTCTTTTTATTCTCGGGGTAATCAGCTGATTTGTGTTTATCAAAATCAGCCATCAGTTTCCTGCTGTATTCCTGATTAGCCATTTAAAAATAATTAGACTTTAACTGACGAATACGCATCAGGCAATGCCGCGCTGTTTTTTAACCTGCTCATATGCTTCCTGCAATTTCTGAAATTTCTCTTTGGCCGCTTTCTGGACATCTTCACCCAACTGACTCACTTTGTCGGGATGGTATTTTACAGCCATTTTACGGTAGGCCTTTTTGATTTCTTCTTCTGTGGCAGCGGGTTCAATTTCGAGAATCTTGTAGGCACTATCAATGTCTTTGTAATACATCGCTTTGAGAGAAGCTGCATCGGCATGACTTATTCCCAGATAATGTGCAATTTGCTCAATTACCTGTAACTCTCGGGCATCAATGGTTTCATCAGCATTGGCTACTCCATACAACAAATGAAGTAATTGCAACCGCGAAGCATGGGGCATGTATTGTTTAATCTGCCCACAAACATCTGCTAAAGAAAAATCCTGCTGCAGCAATTCCCGCAACAACAGTACCCTTTCCTTAGCATGTGCCTCTCCGAAACTTTTAACCAGAAATGTTTTTACAAACTCCAGTTCTCCCTTCACCACCCGGCCATCAGCTTTCATAACGGCCGCACACAATACCAACAAACTTATGCTGAAATCGCCCTGAGCTGTTTCTTCAGCACCTATTGCCCGTCTGGCATCAGCAGGAGGCAATGAGGCACTATCGAATATAGTACCCACAGCATAACCCAGTATAGCGCCAATAGGTCCGCCCAGCACCCAGCCTAGTCCACCGGCCAGCCACTTCCCAAATCCGGCCATTGATTAATTTTCAATAATCACTACCTTCTCCATCACATCTCCCTGCTGAATCTGGTCAATAACCTCTTGCCCTTCTACCACCTTGCCAAAGCAGGTGTGGTTCCTGTCAAGGTGTTGTGTGTTGTGGCGGTTGTGACATATAAAAAACTGGGAACCTCCGGTATCTCTTCCGCGATGCGCCATGGAAAGCACTCCGCGATCATGAAGCTGGTTGTTTCCGTTCAGCTCACATTTAATCATGTAACCCGGTCCACCCGCTCCTGTACCTGTAGGGTCTCCACCCTGAATAACAAAATCAGGAATAACACGGTGGAATTTGACACCATCATAGAACCCGCTTTTAGCTAGTTTACAAAAATTATCAACGGTATTGGGAGCATCCTGCTCATAAAACTGAATTTTCATTACACCTTTATTGGTGTGAATTTCGGCTGTTTTCATTTTGTTTCTTTTGCCACAAAAGTAACCTTTTTGATAGATATCGCTTTCCTCTGTATTTCAAAAACAGATTATTTGCTATTGACACATAATTGCTTTTGATTACCTTTATGATATGCCAAAACGACCTGTACCATTATTTACCCTATTCTGTATTACACTTTCAGTAATTAATTGCAGCGCCCAAACCAACAAACTGGATAGTTTGCTTGAGGCCTACCAACAAGTAAGTACACTCGAAATAACTCAACAAGCCGATTTGTATAATGCCTTATTCAGGGAATACCTGGAAAATGACTTTGACAGTGCCATGATTTTTGGTAAAAAGGCAGAAGAACTCAGTTTAAAAGCAAGTTATGACAAAGGACTTGGCGAGTATTATAACCAGCAAGGCACCTACAACAAAGATTTGGGGAATTATTACACTGCACTTCTTTGGGACTATAAATACCTGGAGATTTCAGAAAAAAGACGGGAGCCCAGATCCATAGCATCAGCACATAACAACATTGGTATAGTATACAAACTACAGGAAAATTATGCTTTAGCTCTTGACCACCTCTCCCGCTCCTTGAGTATAAAAAAGCAGGAAAAAATGGAAAAGGAAACAGCTTCCACCATAAACAATATTGGCAATGTTTATTTTTCCCGTAATCAATATGACTCTGCCCTACCCTATTTCTTTGAGGCATTAAACATTAACAAAAAATACAACCAGCAGAAATTTATTTTTATCAATCTCCGAAATATTGCTGAGACCTACATCAAAAAAGGAATGCAGGATAGTGCCACAAGGTATATGGATGCAGCAGCCGAGATACTGAACACCAATAAATTTAACAAAAAACAATACACTGAATGGTATATTCTTAAAGCTACCTACTACACTGCTTTTAATGACAGCAAAAAAGGTAAAGCGTATGCCGACAGCAGTATGAATATCGCTGTAAAAATAGGCTTGCGAAATGAGATGCTTGACGCATATAAACTACTGGCTACAATTGCCGACAAAGAAGGTAAAACAGCAGAGGCTTACCAAAGTCTCAGTAGGTATACTCAACTACGCGACTCACTTTACAAAGAAAGTATTTCTGCTCAGGTAAGTGACATTCAACAATCATACGAGTTAAAAAAACTGGATGCTGACGTGGAGCGCTTAAGGTTGGAAAAAATACTACTAGCCACCATCTTTGCCTTTGCTTTAGTATTGGTAATCATACTTACTGTTTTCCTGAAGAAAAGATACAAAACCATACAACTGCTTAACCTTAAGAACAAACAGTTATCTGTATTGGATGAAGAAAAAAGTAATTTACTGCGTTTAGTTGCTCATGACCTAAAAAGCCCTTTAAGCAGAATAAACCTTCTGAGTCAGTTGCTCAATCACAAGGACTATAAAAACGAAGAAGAGTTTTCACAATACACTAACTTTATTACAGAAACCAGCAAAGAGAGTCTGGAAATGATAAACAAATTTCTGAGTATTGACCGCAATGACTGGGTGGACATACAAGTTCAGAAAGAGCCCATTGATGTAAGGGATTTGATTACCAAAAAAGTAAACAGGTTCACTCCTGATGCACAAATAAAAAATATCAGTATTGTACCCCACATTGCTGTAAATGATGTGGTACTCCATACTGATTTGCAATGCATGCGTCAAATTTTATCTAACCTGATTAATAATGCCGTTAAATTTGCCCCGTTCGGCTCAAGTATAACTATTACCGTTTTAGATGACGACCATCACTTTATTTTTGAGGTAAAAGATAATGGCCCGGGAATACCTGCTGAACAGCAAAAAAGCCTGTTTAATAAATACCAACTACTTACCAATAGACCAACAGGTAATGAAACATCCAGCGGACTCGGACTTTATATAGTAAAACGTTTAGTTGATCGCTTGGGAGGTGAAATATGGGTTAAAAGCGAACCCGGTTCAGGAACTTCTTTTTTTGTTTCTCTACCTAAGGACTAAGTAAGCAGTTCATTTATATTCACATCAATGGTTTCGGCAATTTCATCTAATGGCAAGTCGTTCGCATCACTGCCAAAGGGGTCTTCTATTTCCTCAGCAATAAGTTCCAAACTGGCCAGTACATAAAATACAAATACCATTACCGGAACAATACCGTATCCTGCCTCATTCACAAAACCAAAAGGCATACTTATAATGTAGACAAAAATGAATTTCTTAAGAAATAGACTATAGGAATAAGGAATAGGCGTTTTCCGTATACGCTCACATGCTCCACACACATCAGTAAAGTTGGTAAACTCCTGATTCAGGACAATTAATTGCTCCCCCGTTATGAGTTTCTCTTCCTGCATTTTTTTCAAACGTTGGGCAATCAACAACGCTACATAATTCGGCTGGTGCACGAATGAGCTATTTAGTTTTGCTACCTTATTACCACGAAGGTGTTCTTTAAGCACAAAAGCATAAAACGGAATGTGTTCAGCGAAAAATGCTTTGTGTTCACTTTTCTCCGGTAAAAAAGCATTAAGTTTTATGGCCATGTTTCTGGAAGAGTTAACTAAGCTGCCCCAGAGTTTTCTGCCCTCCCACCAACGTTCATAGGCAGTATTGGTACGAAACACTAAAAGCATGGAAATAACAAATCCAAGCAAAGAGAACATAATGGATGCCGACTTAAAACTCACTTTAAACACCTCCAGTTCCAGGTAAATAATGAAGGTGGCAAAGGCTGCTAAGCCCAGCATGGCCGGTAACAACATACGCAAGGTGTCACTCTTATGAAACTTAAATATAAGCGTGAACCAGGCGCGTGAGTTATAATTAATCATGCCTTAAAATTGTACACCAAGTTGACTACAGTCCTGATTTAATAAATGCACCTGAAAACCCTAAATTCACTAAACGCTGCCGTTCAGCATTGGCTTCCTCCAAACTGGCAAATGGCCCCACATAGTAACGATAGAATCCATCCTCACCCTTTTTCTCTTTCACATCTACACCTTTAAAATCGGGCAACTTATCTTTTGTTCGGAGCGCAGCTATTTGTACCACATAACCGTTCACCCGTTCGTTTGTAACCTGTGCAGGTGAAGGTTGTGAAGCTGATACAGGAGTAGTGAACTTTTTAGTTCCCCATCCGTCAATCTCATCAAACTCAATCCGTTTTCCGTCTTTGTAAGGAACAACAAATGCATCGCCAATTTTATTATCACTTCTGATTTTGTTGAGCATTACTAAAGCTTCATCATAACTGGTGGTAGAGGCCCCGAAGTACTTATATATTCCTTTGGCGTCACGTAAAGTTTCCACACGTATGAAACCGCTGAAATAGTCCGGTGGCACTTCTGTTTCTGATGATGCAATCTGCACCTTATACACTATACCTTGCTCAGGTTTAGCCTGCACAATTCCGTCAATCTTACCCGAACCAAGATTAGGTGAAACAGTAAACATAGATTTCTCAGCTGGTTTTGATGCTTCAATCTGCTGTTCATTTCTGAAAGTTGATTCATATTCAGCAATCTTACGCTTATGTACTGCCATCAATTTAGGTATGTCAGATTTACTCACAATTCTAAACTCCGTTCTTCTGTTCAACTGGTGGTCTTTCGCATTGTGGGCATTGGGAACCTTTGGTGTTGATTCACCATAACCAACAGCCAACATGCGTTGAGGTGAAACTCCCTTTTCAATCAAAAAATCAACTACCGACTGTGCTCTTTTCTGAGACAGCACCATGTTGGATGCATCTGTTCCAACCTCATCGGTGTGTGCCATCAGTTCGATAGCAATAGAGTCATTATCCTTTAAAAACTGATACATACGCATCAATACTTTTTTAGACTCGGAACGAAGCGTAGCTTTAGCAAAGTCATAATAAATATCAATTAAGTTGATGCTGGTATCGCGCTTAATGGGCTCCATGGCCAGCACCTCTTCAATGGCTGAGATGTTGGGCTTGTTTATGGTACTTACCTTAACCTGACATTGAAAAAAGCCATCTTTTGAACCAACAACGGTATAAGTTTCTCCGCGGCTCAGGTTAAACAATATCCTACCGTCTTTATCATTGGTTACTTTAGTTATTTCCTGAGTACCTTTAAATAAGGAAATCTTAACTCCTGTAACCGGAGCCGCTGTTCCTAGCCTTACAGCCCTGCCTTTAAAGGCAATTAAACTATCCGGCTTATCGGTTACCGTTTCTTTGGCTGTAGTTACAGGTTGAGTAAACGAAACAGCTTTCTGATCAGAAAGCGCTAATGCATAGTTTTCTTTCGGGCTAAATGTCTTTTTGAAATTAAATTTACCTGAGCTATCTGTAACGGCCTCTTGCACTAATTCATTTTTACTGTTATTAATTTTTATATCTACTCCGGGTAAACCAACTGAATTTTTAGCGGCATTGAGTATGGACTGAGCACTACCCGTTGCATCAGACGAGCGAATATATCCTTTAATGTTTACCGGCAAACTGTCTGATGAAAATGCCAGATTAAATGCCCCTTCAGGTGAAAGTCCGTAAGATAACGTAAGCGTATTAACGGTTTGTTTACCCCGCATCGATCTCAGTTCATACTTTTTATTCGGAGATAATTTTAACTTAAGTTCAGGAGTATTTCCGGCTACCAGAGTTTCTTTTCCTGTTTCCAAATCTTTAACTGCATAAGTTAACTGGTCATAAAAAAATTCATTTCGTATTCTAAACTCATCCCCGTCATAAGTTACCTGAATTTCCTTGTTGCCTATAAAGGAATAGATATCGTCATCACCTGTACCGTCAGGACGTTTGGAAGAGAAAAAGCCCTTGTCACTTCCTTTTACAAATGTAATCCCGAAATCATCATAGGAAGAGTTAACTGGAGGTCTCATGTTGATTACCTTTCCCCATGAGGAAGATGCAGAATCATACTTCACAGAAAAGATATCTAAACCACCCATACCCGGATGCATATTGGAGGAGAAATAAAAGGTACCGTCATCTCTGAAGTAAGGAAACATCTCGTATCCCACAGTATTAATCTGCGGCCCGAGATTAACCGGCTCACCCCAGGTTTCACCATTGCGAATACTGAGGTAAAGATCTGTGCCACCAAACCCACCGGGTTTATCCGACATAAAAACAAGTAACTTACCATCGGGAGAAATAGCCGGATGACCCGCTGAAAACTCTTCTGGCCTGTTAAAGGGTAAATCTTCTTTAAGTGCTGACCATTGACCACTGGCTTCTTTTTTTGAACTGACAATGATTAACCTGTTCTCCACCAAATTTCTTGATCTATCCCTTACACCTGTTTCTGACGGACGGGTTATAAAAATTTCATCTCCGTTGGCATTTACTGCTGATGGTCCTTCATGCAACGCCTCTCCAAAACCTGTCATTAATTTGGGTGTTGCTGCTTTTACTGTTGTATCTGAAACCAGCGTAGTGAATATATCTAAGGTAGGTAAAGGAGCATCCAATGCATTCTTATCGGGTTGAACTTTTTTGCCTTTGGGTACTGTCTTTCGGGTATTACCTCCCTCTTCACCACCCTCTGCTGGTTGGCCGGTTAATTCAGCCGCACTTACCTTAGAAGAAACAAAGTGAAGTGTGTTGTTTAATAAAAGCGGACTGAATTCAGGTTCTGCACTGTTCACTTCTTTTATCTCACGCACATAATATCCTGTTGAAGATTTAAGCCATGCTATTGCTGAGTCACAAGAGGCTATTTGCCATTTTGTCAAAGTATCTTCAGGAAACATCGTTTGATAATTGGCAAACTTCTGTTTCGCATCACTGTATTTACCAAGCCCCTTTAAAAAAATCGCATAGTTATAGAGTACTCCCGGAGATTTTCTGTTTTTGAGGAACATGATTTTGTATGCCTTTTCAGCCTCTTCGTTCTTACCTAAAATACGGTAACACTCAGCCAGCCTGAAAGTAACATCCTGAAAAAGTTTGGGATCTTTTAAGGTTTCCAACTCCTGTTTGTAAAAAGGAATGGCATCGGCAAACCTGTTCAGATTAAACAATCTGT
>DATGWX010000358.1:0-4544 GCA_035299275.1 Bacteroidia bacterium | reverse complement strand
TACCATATTCGTTCTGATTGCTGCACTGTTTGTGCAACAAATGCTCATCAAGGCAGGTCAGCCATTTTGGGACGGAGACATCTGGATGTACCTGGGGCTAACCGGTATAATACTCGCTATTTACATTGGCAAGTTTCTTTTACACATCATCTGGGGTTGGTTGTTTCAGCTGAACAAACTGGCTATTACTATGATTTCAAATACAGTAACCACCAGCAATTTTATAGCTTTGGTTATTTTCCCTGTACTCATTATTCTGATATACATCAACAATCCTCTTTTGGAAAATATTTTCATCAAAACCATCGCTGCTACCTTTATCCTAAGCATCTTGTACCGTGTTATAAGAGCACTTATTTTACAGGGAAGTTATTTCAAGTATCCTTTAGTTTATTTAATTCTGTATCTTTGCATCCTCGAAATTTCACCTTGGTTAATTATTTTAAACATCGTTACTGAATAAAAAGAAAGGCAAGTGAAGGTAAAAAGCATTCTGATTTCGCAGCCAAAACCGGCTGAAGGCGAAAAATCACCCTACCTCGAATTAGCAAAAAAGCTCAACCTCAAAGTTGATTTCAGGCCTTTTATAACCATAGACCCTATTCCTGCAAAAGAATTTAAAAGTCAAAAAACCAACCTGCTTGATTTTACCGCAATCATTCTGAATTCAAGAAATGCAGTTGATAATTTTTTCAGACTTTGCGGTGAATTAAAAATTGAGATGCCACCTGAAACAAAATATTTCTGCATCAACGAAGGAACTGCCAACTACTTACAAAAATACATTCAGGTTAGAAAACGTAAGGTTTTTCATGGCAAAGGAACTGAAACCGATTTATTGGACGTAATAAAAAATCATCCGGGTGAAAAATACCTCTTCCCCTGCTCTAACGTACGCAAGGATGTTATTCCTGCATTTATGGCAAAGAAAAAATTTGCCTTTAAAGAAGCCATTATTTACAACACCAACTCTGCCGACCTATCAGATTTATCAGACGTAAAATATGATATTCTCGTGTTCTTCAGCCCTGTAGACATAAAGTCGCTTTTTGACAACTTCCCTCATTTTGAACAGGACAATACCCGTATAGCCGCCTTTGGCGCAGCAACAGGTAAAGCCATTGAAGATGCAAAGTTATTAACCAACATTATTGCTCCTACTAAAGAAGCCCCATCTATGGTAATGGCTTTGGAGCAATACATCATCAAAGCCAACAAGGGATAATTTCCCCCTCTGCTTGTTTTTTTCTGTTTTTTATTCTAACTTGCTATTCTGTTAAGAATAATTAATATTTGCCCTTAACGTTATACTAACAAATAGAAAGACAATTCTACCACATGATGAAAAGACAACTGGCTATTGTTGCACTTTTTGCAATTACAGCGCTCAAAGTAAGCGCACAGCAAGACCCTTACTACACCTTTTTCATGTTCAACCAAATGGTTTACAACCCTGCTTATGCCGGTAGTAAAGATGCCATTTGTGCAACAGCAACCTACAAGAAGCAGTGGTCAGGATTTGTGGGCTCTCCCGAATTTCAAACCATTACAGTTAACTCACCTGTGGGTAAAAAACTGGGTGTTGGATTAGGTGTTATCAATGATAAAATAGGTTTCCAAAACTCGCTTAATGCTGTATTCAACTTATCCTATAAATTTCAGGTAGGTTCTACGGGTACTTTGGCTGTAGGTGCTGCAGGAGGCTTTATGCAAAAATCTCTTGACGGCACAAAAATGGTGGCGGTAGCCCAGGACGATCCTAAAATTCCAAAATCTAAAGTTTCAGCCAGTGCTCCTGATGTTAATGCAGGATTGTGGTACACCAACCCTTCCATCTATAACCTGAAAGTAGGTTTGTCAGCAACCCATTTAATGCAAAGCACCATTACTTATGATGCACAGGCTGGCAGTGTTGATTCAAAATTGGCTACTCACTATTACCTCAACGCAGGCGTTGAATACCCTTTAACAGGTTCCATTACGCTGGAGCCTAATATCCTCGTTAAAAAAGACCCATCCAAAGTACAAGTAGATTTAAACGTTTTTGCACTGTACAATAACAAAATCAGAGGCGGGCTTCTTTACAGAACCGGAGATGCTTTAACCGCTATGGTAGGTTATAAAGTAAGTGACAACTTACATTTTGGCTATGCTTATGACTTTACTACCACCGGAATCAAAAAATACAGCGGTGGTTCTCATGAGCTTTATGTTACTTATTGCTTTAAACTAAAAACTAAAGTGAGAGAAAAGCCTACAATTATCCGCCTTACCCCCAGATATTTATAACTTTATCCACAATAAATTGGAACCAAAAATCGTTTTTATCCACAAGGCGGGCGATATTTTCCACAAGTGAAAGTTTGGATTTATCGAAAACACCGCTAAATTTGCGAGACTAACGTTATTATACCCATAGTATAACAAAATGAAAATAGTAAACTCTTTTCTCCTCATCGTGGCATCAGCTGTACTGTTCAGTTGCGGTTTAAGCAATGATCGTGGTGAGCTTACTGGTGTCCCTAACCGACCGGCTTGGTTTCACCCCCAGCCTTTCGGTACAGTTTACGTTCCCACCGGATCGTTTCACATCGGACAAGACGAACAAGATATTCTTTCGTCACAGTTGGCACCCAACAAACAGGTTTCTGTTGTAGGTTTCTACATGGATGAAACTGAAATCACCAACAACGAGTACCGTCAATTCGTTTACCACGTAGTTGACTCCATTGGTCGTGAGACTATGGGTGATGCATTTTTCATTGAAATGGAAAATGGAGACCATTACCTGAACTATGACGAACGTTTGGACATGGAAGATCCTAATGTGGTTGAAACCCTCAACGACATGTATTATACCGAAAGTGAGCGTCACTACAAGGTTAAACAACTGGATGTGCGCAAACTTAAATACCGCTATGAGTGGATTGATTTGGTTGCTGCATCAAAGGCAAGCAGAAAAGGATACGATAATAACCGTGCTGACTACATTCGCAAAGCCGGAGAAAAAGAAAACGATGATTCAGGTGTAGAAATTTACCCTGACACTTTGGTTTGGATACGTGATTTTACCTACTCATTCAATGAGCCTTTGACCCAAATGTATTTCTGGCATCCGAAATACGACAACTATCCCGTTGTTGGTGTAAACTGGAGACAAGCCAAAGCATTTTGTAACTGGCGCACCATGCACCTTAATACATACTACAGCAAAATTGATGAACCTATTGTAAACCCTTTCCGTTTACCTACAGAATTTGAGTGGGAATATGCAGCCCGTGGTGGCCGTGACGGAAATATGTACCCTTGGGGTGGTCCTTACATTCGTAACATGAAAGGTTGTTTCCTGGCCAACTTCAAACCTGGTCGTGGTGACTATCCTGCTGACGGAGGTTTTTACCCCATTAAAGTTAACTCCTACTTCCCTAATGATTTCGGTCTATACGATATGTCAGGTAACGTAGCTGAGTGGACAGTTTCAGCCTTTGAAGAATCAGCCAACTTCTTTACTGATGACATGAACCCTGATCACCAGTATGACGCTAAATTCTCTGATTCAGAAACTTTGAAACGTAAAGTAATCCGCGGTGGATCATGGAAAGATATAGGACACTATATCAACGTGGCAACCCGTACATATGATTATCAGGATACAGCAAAATCATTCATTGGTTTCCGTTGTGTAATGACATTCATGGGTCGTTCGATAAAAGATAAAAACTAATACCACCGATACACACTTTATCGTTATTATTGTTCGTTAAAAAAATAAATCATTAAATAATACACCTAAAAAATCAATTGTGCTATGAGTAAGAAAAAAAGCTTTTTAGAATCACTTGCGTTCAAAAAATTAATGTCAAAATTTTATGGACTTGGTGCTGCGGTAGTAATCATCGGTGCTTGGGCTAAGATTCTCCATTTACCTATTGCTGACGTAATGCTTACTGTGGGGTTGTTAACTGAAGCGGTGATTTTTATCGTATCAGCTTTTGAACCGGTACACGAAGACACGGACTGGACACTCGTTTATCCTGAATTAGCCGGTGTTGAAGATGAAAATAAAAAGAAAAAGGAAGTTCCAAAAGGAACAGTTACCCAGCAATTAGATAAAATGCTTGAAGAAGCTAAGGTTGGACCTGAATTAATCAGCAGCCTTGGAAGCGGTTTGAAAACTTTAAGTGACAATGTTTCTAACCTAACTGATTTATCCAGTGCTTCAGTTGCAACAAATGAATACGTTTCGAACGTTCAGAAAGCATCTAAATCCATTGATGGAATCAACACCTCTTATGTGGGTGCAGTTGATGCATTGAATGGCTTAGCCGCTGCCGGTTCAAATACCAAACAATACCAGGAACAAATGGATAAAATGTCGAAAAATCTTTCTTCATTAAATTCAATTTATGAACTGGAAATTGCTGAATCCAACAATCACCTTAAAACCATTAACTCTTTTGTAAGTAACCTTTCAAATGTTGTTAGCAGTTTGTCAGATACTGAGCAACAAGCTGCTCAATTCAAATCTGAAATGGACAAGTTGT
>DATGWX010000357.1:0-2741 GCA_035299275.1 Bacteroidia bacterium | reverse complement strand
AAAAACAACTCATTCTCAAGTTTGCCAAACTAAAAATACTGAGCTAAGCTTTTGCCGGGTTGGAATAAAACCCTGTGGCAATAGCCGAATAATGCTTATTTTGCAACGTTAATTACAACACATGGAATACAATACTTCACGGCCACACATGCAGATTTCCGAATATGGCCGTAATGTGCAGAGCATGGTAGAACACTTGCTCACCATTACCGACAGAGAAGAACGCAACCGCAAGGCCAATCTTATAGTGAACATTATGGGCTTTTTAAACCCGCAAATGCGCGATTCAGTGGACTGGAAGCACAAGTTGTGGGACCATCTTCACATCATTTCTGATTTTAAACTGGATGTGGATGCGCCTTACGCTCCTCCCGCACCCGAGCAAATTGCCAAACGCCCCGAACCTTTGGGTTATCCTGATAACAAAATACGATTCCGTTACTATGGCAAAACAGTGGAAAAACTCATTCACAAAGCCACAGAGATGGAAGACGGACCAACCAAGGTACTTTTCATTAATCTCATTGGCTCATTTATGCGTACTGCTTGTCGCCAGTGGAACGATGAAGCTTTACCGGATGAAGCAGTAATTTCTCATCTGGAATACCTTTCAGAAGGAAAAATTAAACTACAACTCGAAGAAGGTGTGCATGACTTTGGCAGAGGAGATAAACTTCAATCCCGCAGTCGTCAACAGTTTCAGCAAACGCCTAACCGCAACAATAAAAACAGAAACAATAAGTTTCGTCCCAACAACAATAACAACCGTAACAATCCCAACCGCAACAAGAAATAATACCGCATGGGTTCATTTAAAATTACCGGTGGCCATTCCCTTTCAGGTTCAGTAATTCCGCAGGGAGCCAAAAACGAAGCACTGCAAATTATATCGGGTGTTTTACTCACTTCAGAAAAAGTAACTATTTCCAACATTCCCAACATACGCGATGTGATGAAACTCATCGAGCTTATTGGTGATATGGGTGTGCACGTGAATAAAGTGACTGAGGATACTTTCACTTTCGAAGCTAAGGAGGTCAACCTTGATTACCTGCGCAGTGATGATTTTCGTAAAAAAGGAGCTGCCTTGCGCGGTTCCATTATGATTATAGGTCCCTTACTGGCACGTTATGGCTTAGCCTATATTCCTGAACCCGGAGGAGATAAAATTGGTCGCAGGCCGGTAGATACTCACCTGCGTGGTTTTGAAGCCTTAGGCGCTACGTTTGAACACTTGCGTGATGAACGCTATTACAAAATAGATGCAAAAAATCTGCGCGGCACCTACATGGTGTTGGATGAAGCCTCTGTAACCGGTACAGCCAACATTCTGATGGCGGCTTCACTGGCAAAGGGCACTACACAAATTTACAATGCAGCCTGTGAACCTTACCTGCAGCAACTGTGTAAAATGATTAACCGCATGGGCGGAAAAATATCAGGCATTGGGTCCAACCTGCTTACTATTGAAGGTGTGGAAAGCCTTGGCGGATGTGAGCACCGCATGTTGCCGGATATGATTGAGATTGGTAGTTTTATTGGCTTAGCGGCCACCACCAATTCTGAAATTACCATCAAAGACTGTTCAATACCCGACTTAGGCGTTATTCCTTCTGTGTTTCGCAAAATGGGCATTGAACTGGAATTTCGCGGAGACGACATTTACATTCCTAAACAGGACTCGTATAAAATTCAAACACTTATTGATGGCTCTATGCTCACCATTCGTGATGGTATATGGCCCGCCTTTACACCGGATTTAATTTCTATTGCACTGGTTACGGCTACACAAGCCAAAGGCAGTGTGCTCATTCACCAGTGGATGTTTGAGAGCCGTTTGTTTTTTGTAGACAACCTGATCGACATGGGAGCAAAAATCATTTTATGTGATCCCCATCGTGCAGTGGTGATTGGTTCTAACCGCGAAACCAAGTTGCGCGGCATCACCATGAGTTCTCCTGATATTCGTGCGGGTGTGGCTATGCTTATTGCTGCCTTAGCCGCCAATGGTACCAGCACCATCAACAACATTGAACAAATTGACCGCGGCTATCAGTACATCGATACCCGCTTGCGTGCCTTAGGTGCGAAGATTGAAAGAATAGATTAAACGCAAAATTCTAAATTTATATGAGTAAGGCTGCAAAGTATTTTTTGCAGCCTTTATTTTATAGTGAAATTATTCAATTTTTTCATTTTGTTGTAAGTATCAGACAATAAGTTATATTGTGTTTTATTAACCGTGAAAATTTAAAATTTAATTTTTAATTTTCACGGTTAATGTATTTTAACTTCTACAAGCAAAAGCTACTGCTTCCATCATCCAGGCAATACCAATGTGTACAATTACCCCTCCCCATATGGAGCGTGTTTCATAAGTGATAATGCCCAGTAAAACTCCGCCAAATAAAGAGCTGATGCATTCACCTAAAGGTTTTTGGTAATGAATGGAGACGTAAAAAATAGCCACGGGTAAAATGCAATAACGACCTACATACGGTGCAAAAGCCAGTATAAGAAATCCGCGAAAGAATAATTCGACTGAAAAAAACTCCATGCCGTAAACCAGTTCGTATAAAAGGGTATAGTTGGTTTTGGAATAATTGCCGGGCAAATACCTGAGTACCTTTTCTGCTCTCGGATAATAACTCAGAAAATCACTTTGCGTACCCTGCCAGCAATATGAGCGGTATCATACCTGCCAATATGAGCCAGTAAGGCTTAAGGTTAACATGTTGGGT
>DATGWX010000356.1:0-1823 GCA_035299275.1 Bacteroidia bacterium | reverse complement strand
TTGTAAGAAGGTGATGTATTTTTAGATTGAGTAAATATATCTCCCAAAGTGGGCATATCTCCATTGCTACGAGGCGTGAACATATTGTCTTTGAGAATATCCATGTTTAACACAAAATTGGGGAAGGCAAACACCAGCCTTACAGTAGTAAAAAGCCCTACTCCTCCACCGTTGGGATTTAATAACACCAATTCACCCGCAGATGTTCTCTCAGGATCATCATATCTACCGAACTCACAGGTAGCTGTAATAAGCAAGAGTAAAGCATTCTTATTTGTCCAGCTGTTGACATCGTCTATGGTAAGTATACGCTCGTGTGCCCATCCCGTCTCTCCTCCGTGCCCGGTATAGTTCATAAGTAAACATCCTCTGTTTACCTGATTATTAATAGCCGTTTGTACATCGGGGTAGCGACTTCCTGCTGGAGTTGATTGCTGTTTATAGGCATCGAGAAAAATCTTGTTCACGTTATATGTGCGGTTAGTGGTATCTACCAAATTAGCCAAAGCATCCGATTGGTCAATGTGAATATCATAATCCTCATCATCGCCTATAAATGCCAGTGCGTTTCTCCAATCCTTCATTGCCGCAGCACTATGATAATTGATAATTTTATTGACTACGGTTGCTGCCTCTGTATTATTTTTCACGGGGAAACGACCTATACCTAAATCAAGTCCTTCTTCAGCACCACCCTGTTCTAACCACTCCCCCTCATTTGCATCTAAAAATCCGAAAAAATCATCTGAGCAGTAGGAAACAATAGGGTTCACTGAATTTCTACTTTCATAAGTAAGCACCAGATTGGCATTTTGACCTTTAATATTTCTGTAGTCATAAGATGCATCACCAAACATCAATAAATATTTAGGCTCATCAGCCGCTGAAGTAGAGCGCTCATAAAACATCCGCATCATATTGCGAACAGCACACACATCAGGCGTACCGGAAGAAAATTCGTTGTACACCTCTTCAGGGGTTGTAACTAAAACACTCAATCCTGATTTTGTACGATGAAAGTCAGCTAGGCGGTTGGCCTCTGTCAAAAAACCTGAATAAGCTAAAATAACCATATCTATTTGTGCCGATGCGTGCAGGTTTTGGTTATTAATTTTCACCCCAGCAGTTGGTGCAGGAAAACTGCTTCCGTCAAAAGAGATGTACTCCCTTAACTTGGCGGTGTTAGCTTGAAAAGAAGTAACGTTACCTGTGCGGGTAACAACAAGTTGCTTTATATCTGTAGGGCTGGTTATATCCCAAACGTTAATGGTTGAAGCTGAGTTGATGTTAAATAATGTGTTAGCACTTCCTACTGATCGTGTATCGCGAAAGGCTGTTTGGGGTGAGTTAAATTGTAGCGATCTGCGCAGATTCAGTTCAAAAAAATTAAGCCATGCTATGGAGTTAAGCGTGGGCTTAGAGTAGGTATAATTTAAATTAATTGCGCTTCCGTTTACATTAAAAGAAGTTTCTTTGATTACCGGAGCATTAACATACGTATCTGTGTAATCATCCAGAACAGGAAAAAAGTATTCGTTAAAAAGTGTGCTGCCATTTACACTAACAGCCATCGTACTTCCTCCGAAAGAGCGGCCAACTGCCTGTGAGCGCAAATGCACCTGTTCTGTTGTAACCAAACCCGGAAAGGTTAAATTAAAAGTGTAGGAAGTTTCTTTATCGAATTCTTCGCCCCACCATTCTCTCCCTGATTTCAAAAAATTCTTTTTATCTTCTTCATGAAAAAAACGCTCATCGTAAGCAGAAACTGTTTGCAAAGGTGTGCCGGACAAAGATGCCTGCTGTTGCACCCGCTTACCTTGGGT
>DATGWX010000355.1:0-3770 GCA_035299275.1 Bacteroidia bacterium | reverse complement strand
GGAAACCGGAAATCGGAGTTCTCCAGATTATCAGGGTTGTTAAAGGAGAAGTTGGCACCACTTCCGTTGTCGGCATCTCCCTGCCGGGCTGTGGTGGTTCCCTGGTACAAACGGAATCCGGTAACTACGGTATGCGATTTTTTACCTGTGCGGTAATGGTGCAGCAAACGGGTTTCATTGCCCATGTTGTGGTAGGAGCCATCCACCATAGTTCGGTTGCCGCCTAAATCAAGTACGTTGATGCGCTCTAAGTTACCCAGTGCTTTTCGCGAGGCGATAAGTCCGAAGTTGCGTACGTTTATTTTAGTGTGTTCATTGATGACGTAGTCAAACGTAAGTGCAAATAAATTCCAGTCAACGGTAAACCAGTTTCTGCTGCGTACTGATTGTGTTGGGTCACGTTCAAACTGCACATCGGTTAAACCTCCGGGCTGTTGTGCGAGGTAATGCATGTAAGTGTAATCAACTCCCACTGTTAATTTTTTGGAGGCTTTGTACTGCACGGAGGCAAAAGCTGTATTTACTTCAAACTGACTGTTGGGTCGCCAGCCGTTACCCTGCTTGTGTTGGAAGAAGGTGTAGTAGTTCAGTTTTTTGTTGAGTACGGTTCCGCCTGCGCTGTTAAAGCTGTTCCACAATCCCCATGATCCTAAGGTTTGTCTGCTGTTGATTTCAATTTTTTTGTCCTGCGCACCACGCTTCATTACAAAGTTGAGCATGCCGCCAAACTGTGTGCCGTATTGCAGGGATGATGCTCCGCGCACCACTTCGATTCTTTCCAGTGCCTCTGAGGGAGGAGTGTAATAACTTTCAGGATAACCCAACGCATCTGCACTGATGTCGTAGCCGTTTTGGCGCGTATTAAAATTGGATGTTCTGTTCGGACTTAGTCCTCTGCCGCCAATGCCCAGTTGCAAACCGGCCCCATCGCTTTCCCAAATATTTAATCCGGGTACCTTGGCAAATATTTGCCGCGCGTTGTTGGTCGAGAGGTTGGCGGTTACATCGTTCATTACAATCAGCTCATTTTTTTTGGCTTCGTATACAGCCACACCATCTACTGATTTAAGCCGACTGATGCCAAATGTTTTTTCACGTGCGCTATGTACAGTTACTTCATTCAGTTCTGCTTTTAATGGTTTCAGCACAATGTTTACGGTAACCAAGGGTTTGTTCACTTCTACTTTGGTAGCATAAATTTCCTTTCCTAAGGCAAATGCAATTAGGGTGTAAGTACCGTAATTAATGTTCTTCAGGTTATACTCTCCTTTGGCGTTGCTCACCGTACTGTAACGGGTGTCTTTTAATACGATTTCAGTTGCGGGAATAGCAGCATTTAACGTATCGGTTACGTTGCCCGAAATATTTCCCTTTTGAGCAACAGCGCTCACGGAGAAAAGGATAAACAACAGCGCTATGTGTAACTTATTTTTCAAAAGGGAGTATCCAGTTTTTATTTTGCCAATTGTCATGCAGCTGAGTTAAATCAGCGTTAGGGTCAATGTACAGCCGACTTCTGCTTCCGTTCAGCGTTACATAAACTTCTGCACGTATTTTTTTAACAGGAATATTTTTGCTTTCGTACCATGCTTTCAGTTGATGTGCGTATTGCAAAATCATATCGGGTTGAAAGGCCATTTGTTTTTCCTGGTGTTGGTTAAGAAATTCGCTGTTCACCACAATACCTTCTTTGCCTGTGCGCGCATCCTGTACATAAAAAGTTGCTGTTCCGGCTTTCTCCATCAGCATAACGCGCCAGGAGAAACGGTAACCTTGTTCGGTCCAGAATAATTTACCGTGGTATAACATAAAGCGCCACGGAAAAATTAGCTGAAAGGTGAAATGCGCGGCCAGTGCGGCTATGGCCAGTCTTGATTTTTGTTGTGCATAACTGAGTGCTTTTTCATACGCACATACGGGAGTTATTTTTTTATCAAAGAAGTGCAGCAACTTGCGGTGAAAGCCATTGGAGAAAAAGATGAGTGTGGTGGTGATCATCACCATGGGAAAGATGCCTATCTGAAACATCATGCCCGTGAGTACATGAAAAATAATCACTGATGCGTAAGCCCACGGACGAGTTTTACTGTTCATTAACCACCACACTATGGTGCAATCGTACAGCATACCAATCCAGCTGAAGGCATAGGCGGTGGCTTGGTAAGGCATTATCTTTCCTATAAGCGGAAGTGTATCCTGAGCAGGTAACCAAATGCGCAGGGGCAAGGCTTCTATCAGCCACTCGTAATTAATTTTGGCAATTCCTGCATAAGTATACACCACGGCTGTTTGTAATTTGATTACATCAATGCACCACCTCGGAACTGTATCAACGGCTATGGACGGATTTCTTTTTACATCAACGGAGCAGCAGCGGTGTGCAGGTAAAAATACCATCACCAAAGCTACTATGCTTACAAAATAATAGTGGTTGAGGTAGTAGGTTAAATCAATCAGCTCCGTGTAGGTGAAGGTGAGAAAAAATGTGAGCGCACTCCAGCGGTAAAAAGCCCCCAGCATAATGCCCAGTGCACCTGCGAACATAAGCGCATGTACAATATACATGCCCGCTAAGTTGAGGGGTTCAATAAACTCAAAACCGTAATAATGGAAATGAAAAAGGGGAGTGGTGTAATGTTCTTCTATCCAACCCAACAACATAAAACGCAACGTGCCCAATGTCATCATCAAACCAAATGCTATTCTGAAAACAGCTAAAGGAGCAATATCGGTTTGTTGTAACGGGCGGTACTGCATTGTTAATCTCCGTCACCACTGGTATAGGTAATGGCTATACCCAGCACTGATGACATATCACTTTTGTAATACCGTGTTAGTTTTTGCAGTTCAGTATTCAGGTCTGATACTTTGGAAGAGTTGGCGTTAATCAGTTGGCTCAAATCGGCATTGTCATCAATGCTGCTTAAAACTGTATTCACGTTACTCACCTGCTTTTCCGTTTCAGCAATCAGTTCAATGCCTCCTACTGCTGTAGACAGGTATTCTTTAAAACCCGCACCATCGGCACCATTTAAGCCTTTGCCCAGCCATATGCCGTGTACCGCTTCAAAATGACGCTTTATCATGTACACAGATTGTTTGCTGTAATAACATTCTACTTTCTGAGGTTCAGGTTGGGTTTGTCCGGGGCGGTTGCCTGATGGTAAACCTACTTTGTAGTTTTTAATCAGTTCATAACTTTTCAAAAACTCATTGTACAGCAATGAAACCGAACTGCCCGCATCTGTTCCGTTGTTGGCCACAAAACTTAATCCGTAAGCCTGCCAGTCATTACTGGCAAATCGTATTTTCAGGAAAATTTGGTTGGCCACAGCCAGCGCATACCTTTTTCTTTTCAGGTCGGCAAAAGAGTTGAGCACATCTGTGTTGTTGCCGTTGCCGAACAGTAAATATTCTAAGGCCAGAAATCCTCTGGTGTCTCGTGCAAAATTGTTGAACAGGGTATCGTTGGTGTTAATGTAGTTTTCAGTTGCGGTTACGTTTACCGGAAATGTACCCAACTCTTCGGCTAAGGATTTATTTACTCCCTGCTCAGCTGCAGGGCCAAACGTAAAAGGCCGTATGTACTGAAACAGTTCAAAAGCTCTTTTCCATTGCTCCTGAGCTACCTTCAAGTTAGGCTCATCGGGGTTTTGAATAAAGTACTCCACGAATTGTTTTAACGTTTCCGTTTCCTCAGCACATACCCTGAATGCAGGTTGAATAATGTTGCCACTAAAATGTTGCAGCATTACGGTGCGGTCGAAACC
>DATGWX010000354.1:0-3967 GCA_035299275.1 Bacteroidia bacterium | reverse complement strand
AAAGTATTTCATGTGTTGCAAATGCGAACTGTAAGTACTCAAATCATTTTCGATGCTTTGGTCGTCACCAATATCTACCAGCATATCCTGAAACAAGGCACACACGGAATGCGACTCGGCAGGTATCAATAAACCGCATTGCAACATGTACTGCAATAAAGCAATGGTTTTCATGCACACTGATTTACCACCGGCATTGGGACCTGAAATAACCAGTATACGCTGCTCGACATCTAACTCCACGTTAAGCGGCACTACCGATTTGTTAATTTTTTTATGGTGCAACAGCAACAAGGGGTGGCAGGCATGATACAATTTAATCACCATCTCCTTTTGCAGTAAAGGCATGCTGGCTTTTAATTCTATAGCCAGTTTTGCTTTGGCCCGAATGAAATCAACCAGTCCTAATTTTTGCTGATACAACTCCACCTCGGGCATATGCGGGCGCAACTCATCTGTAAGCTCCAGAAGAATTCGTTCTATTTCTCTTTTGCGGGCCAGCTGAAGTTCACGAATCTCGTTGTGCAAATCAAACACCTCGGCAGGCTCAATAAAGTAGGTTTGCCCCGTTGCTGATTCATCGTGTACAAATCCTTTCAGGTGTCGTTTATGCTCAGCAAGAACCGGAATTACCAAACGATCATTGCGGATGGTAATACCTGAATCAGCTGTCCAGCCGGCATCCTGCGCTTTTTTATAAATATGATTTAACCGCTTGCGCACCTCCCTTTCCTTCTCTCCCATCTCTTTTGAAATAGAGGCCAGTTGCGGAGAAGCATTCGGGCGCATTCTTCCTTCCTCATCAATTTTGGCACTTACCAAATGCATGAGTTTAGGATTATATGCTACACCGCTGAACAACTTTTGCAATTCAGCATACTTGTCTCTTCGTTGTTCAAAGTATCGGAAAACAGCTTCCACTGTGCGTAACATACGCATCAGGTTAAAAAATTCTTCCTCGGTAAGCCAGGCTCCTCTAAGTTTAAACTTGGGCATCAGGTGCGACAAGTCGAGATACGCATCTGCCGGAAAAGGTTGATCGGCCTGAAGCAATTCTTTAAAGTCTTTTGATTGCAATAACATCCGCTCCACCAAATCACGGTCGCTGCTGTAACGAATGCGGTCAACATACTTTTGACCCAGTTCGCTCAATACCATTTGCGACAGCAAATGCCTTATCTGGTCAAACCCTATTTTTTCTTCAATGTTGGACGGAAAAATCACTTTTGTTTTTTGGCTGATTTTTGCAAGGCTTCGTTTTGCAAAATGTTGATGTTCTCAATAACCTGTTCGTACATTGGATCGGCTATGTCTGGGTTTTTCATATAAAAATCCCAGCTTTTTTTGTACTCCTGCTCCGTGATGCTGTATTTTTTAAAAATGGTGTTGTAACCTGATATGGTGACCTTTTTTACACTGTCCTGGTTTATGAATTGTGTCGACATGTACGCACCTTCCAGCAAATGAATATCAGTTAACACCAGAATCATTTTTTCTTCAGGAATAACATCGTCAGGAACGCTGTTGGGTTGCACACAGCTGCCCAGCAAAAGCACAGAAAAAAGAATTGTCATGTATTTCACGAGTCAAAAATACGCATTCTGTGCACTATTTGTTCCCGTCTTTTTAGCACTTTTGATTATTATTGAACCACATATGAGCAGTACTGTTGCCCTTGCACTTCACCACATCAAATCATCTCTGCCTGAACACGTTCAGCTGATTGCGGTTTCCAAAACCAAACCCGCAAGCCTGATACTGGAAGCATATACTGCCGGTCAGCGCGACTTTGGCGAAAACAAAGTACAGGAAATGGTGGATAAACAGGCTCAACTTCCTGCCGATATCCGCTGGCATTTAATAGGACATTTGCAAAGCAACAAAGTAAAATACATTGCTCCCTTTGTACACCTCATTCACAGTGTTGATAGCCTGAAATTACTCACTGAAATAAATAAACAGGGTGAAAAAAATAACCGCGTAATCAATTGCCTGCTGCAGGTTTTTATTGCTTCAGAAGAAACCAAGTTCGGGTTGGATGAAAATGAACTGAAGGAGATTATACAACCACAAGTGTTGGCTGAATTACCTTTCATACACATTTGCGGACTGATGGGCATGGCCAGTTTTACTGACAACAATGAGCAGGTAAGAAGAGAATTCAGGAAGCTGAAATATATTTTTGATCAACTGAAGGCAACAACGTTTGCTAACTCCGCTTTTTTTAATGTCTTATCCATGGGTATGTCGGGCGATTACCCGCTTGCCATCGAGGAAGGCAGCACTATGATTCGTGTTGGCAGTTCTATATTCGGTACACGCTGATGGATCAATATACACTGGGCATACTCGCTGCATTTGCCACCGTATTTTCCTGGTCATTCGGCACGCTTTCATTTACCAAAGCCTCCCGGTTAGTTGAACCTTCTGTACTCAACAAGTTTCGTTTAATGCTGGCCGTAGTGGCACTCACGATCATTGCCTCCGTTGTTACACAACAAAACCCGCTGTACCTTTTCACCTCACCTCGCGCCCAAAGCTGGATATGGCTGGGGCTCTCAGGTATCATTGGCCTTACCATCGGTGATTATTTCGTATTTACGGCATTCAAAATTTTGGGCGCTGCACGCGGAAGTATGTTCTCCACCATCAGCCCTGCTGCTGCTTTAATCACCGGTTACCTGATGCTGGATGAACGCATCAGTCTCATTGGTTTTATGGGCATGAGTGTAACCATGTTCGGCATTATGTGGTTGCTGAGTAGTCGTGAACAAAAAGAACAGGCTGCAGCTGAAAACCACGGAAACTATACCAAGGGCATTGTAATGGGAATTGCTTCGGCTTGTTGCCAGGGCATAGGATTGGTAATGGCAAAAAAAGGAATGATGGATCACGGAGAACGTATTATATCTCCCATTGATGCCACCTGGATAAGAATGCTGATGGCCTTCGGAAGTATTTACCTCATTGACGTCATACGTAGAAAAGACGTGTGGTTCATTCAACCGATTGTGCAACACAAAGAAGCTATAAAATACATTCTGATGGGTACCTTATTCGGGCCCGTGATTGGTGTGGCCCTGTCTCTCTTAGCAGCCTCCTCCATTGATGTATCTGTTGCGCAAACAATACTTTCACTGGTCCCCATGATTGTATTTCCTCTGTCTGCGCTTTTGTACAAAACTCCGTTTACACTAAAAATGCTGCTAAGTGTTTTAATTGCTATTGCAGGTGTAATGGTGCTTATCTGGCAAGACAGGATAATTGCTTTGCTGGGGTAAAGAAACACGTCACCACTTAAAACTGATGCAGAAAGTATTACCTCAACAAGGTAATGTCACTTACTCCGGCTGCACGCTCCACGGTAAAACCTTCTCCGTAAGTAGCGCTGATAATGCGCCCAAACTGTCGTGCACGGGCATCAATAAAAGCTAAAAACTCAGGGGTGGAAATGGGTGTTACCGGTTCATCTGTAGCAGTGTCTGCATTAAAAAACTGGCTGCTGAATGCCTGAATGGCCTTCATTTTAACATCCATTACTTCAGTGATATCCACCACAAAGTGGGGATCTACCCAGTTATCTTGTATGTAATGATAAATGGCTTTGGGACGCCACGCTTCTTGTGTACTTCCGTTGTGTTGTGTTTCTACTTTGCGCAAACCGCTCAGAAAACAGGCTTCACTTACCAGCTGTGCCGCTCTTCCGTGATCAGGGTGACGGTCTTTGATGGCATTACATAAAACTATTTCAGGTTGATATAAACGCAGGAAATAAATAATGGGTAAAAAATTAGCCTCATCAATAGTGAAAAATCCGTCACGTAACCCGGCATTCTCGCGTATACTCACGCCCATTATTTTGGCTCCTTCTGCTGCTTCTTTGGCCCGCAATTCAGCAGTACCACGGGTACCTAACTCGCCTCGCGTTAAATCAAGTATACCCACCTGTTTACCCATTGCCACGTGT
>DATGWX010000353.1:0-9837 GCA_035299275.1 Bacteroidia bacterium | reverse complement strand
TCGGGCAGTCGTCCCAGTTAGCAGAACTGAATGTGCATCCCGCAGTATTTTCAACGTTAGACTGTATGGCAGCCAGCATGGTACCTGAAGCACCATTCGCAGTGGTGGTGCTTCCTGACCCATTCTGAAGGGCAAATATCTGGTCTCCGGTGTTTAGCAGGTTGAGAAGGGTGCCGTTGGCTGAGCCATTGGAACAAACGAAACAAGTAGCACAGGGACTTGATACATTTCCTCCTATTTTCACATGGGTGCCGTAGCTGAGCGCAGAAGCGGATGTCCAGACAAACTCGCTGCCCGATTCCAGCGTGGCCCCTCCGCAGGTGGAGTAGTCGGATGATGAACAGAAATTATCTGTTCCGCACGAACCGCTCTTCCAGCCGCGGTCGGTAAAATAAATAGTAGTGCCAGCTGTAATACCAGTACTTTTTAGTATTACAAAGGAAAACTCATCTAAGACGCTGGAATTGTCAGAATTGTAACCGGTAAAAGCAATATCGCCCAAAGCAAGCGTAGTTTGAGCTGATAGAGAAACTGAGGTTAGTAAAAACAGCGCAAAAAGAAGTAAATTTTTTTTTGCGTAGGGGATATTTTTTTTCATGAGATTTTTCACACTTTGAGTCTTCAAATATATAATTTATTTAGTTCAGAGACATTTTCTTCCTTCGGTCATCAAACCGAAGCCCTGCGTGCAGGCCCGATTGGACAAGTTTGTCGAGCGTTATAAACTCATTGTTGAAGTAGCATACATGTATAACAATTGATTCATTTTTGCCACACATTACTTCAAATCCTTTATCGCTATTAAGTTGAATTATTTCACCGGTTGCGCCATTCACCTGCAGGCTTCCTTTTTCAGCACGTATAATTTTAAGCGGATATCCGTCAATCGTGCAAAGTGCACCTTTGTTCCACGGATTGCAGGCGTTTATCAGTGCGAGTATATCATCAGCATTTTCTGTCCAATCAATAGTTACATCATCAAGAGTTGGTCGCTTATAATATTTTGCCTCCAGTTCATTTTGAAAAACAGGCTTTGTATTTTGTTGTAATATGGACAATGTACCGGTGGCAGCACCTACCCCGGCAAAAGCTAATGCATTGCTATGTGAACCATA
The DNA here is from genome assembly GCA_035299275.1 of Bacteroidia bacterium. Taxonomy (GTDB): domain Bacteria; phylum Bacteroidota; class Bacteroidia; order UKL13-3; family UKL13-3; genus JAGPCK01. Next base: position 8,722 of record DATGWX010000353.1, on the reverse strand, counting down.
AGTGTCGTGTGTTTGTATGGGTACTTGTTGTATGGCATACAACGGACCTTTGTCCAACTCTGCAGTCATTTGATGTATGCAGATGGCCCCCATACTTTCACGATTTTTTAACTGCCAGAAAATAGCATCTGCTCCGCGGTAGGTTGGTAACATTCCGAAATGAAAATTGATAAAACCGTATTTAGGCTTGTGTAGCAAGCTTTCAGGAATTCGATAGGGGAAGGTAAGTACCAATACTACATCGGGCGTATAGGTTTGCAGCCATTGTTCCATTTCCTGCTTCACCTGTATTTTACTAAAAGCGCGATGAGGGGTAGCTGTTTGCTGGCATATCCAGGCAATTTCTTCATTTTCTTCATGCACAAGGTTAGGTGTGGCACAAGCTACAATCAGCCTCATGGAGATTAGCTGCTGGATGGCAGGTATGCCTAAACGGCTATTACACAAAACTGCAACTTTCATGGAGTGTTACCGTATTATCAACCTGTAAAATCACTTTTCGTATTACTACATTCAGTGAATTTACAGGCTGATTTTTGTAGTTTAATTTCTGCTTGGGAATATTCCTTCTACACAGATAATGAAATTAAGTCCGAGGAAAGGAGAGCGGTTAGCAAAGGGGGTGTTTCCTCCGGCTCCGCTCAAGGTCAAGGAGACATTTCCTGTTACTTGCTGCGTGGCCATGTTCAAGTTCGCATTGGCAGGGGTGTTATAGCCATCGGTAAATTGCGAAAAATATTGCTGGTTGGGGTTGTCTCCACCACCTGCCGTACTCAATGCTCTGGGAGTTACATTGGCTGTAACTGAACTCACTGTCACCGCATGGTTGTGAATCGGCATAGCCGCATTGGTAAGTGTAATTGTCTCAACGCCTCCTACCTGTCCTTCATCTATAGGTTGTAAGCCGGGTCCCTGTCCGGTTCCCATGGGAGTTCTGCCACGTAAATCTGGTAAGTTAAAAGTGCTTACTCCATCACCACCGTAGATAGTGCCGATAAGCGCATACAATGCATTGTTTTCAGCAATGCTTATTACTTGTCCCTGGCATAACATAAAGCCTTGGGGGGCAAACGTACCCCCGAAAAGCCTGATTTCTGACATATATCCGTCCATAATTTTTACTTTTTTTTAGTTGAAAATAATTTGAATTGGAGTTAGTTTCTTGAGGGAAAAATACCGTACTGACAGATTATCACATTCAACCCCAAGAACGGGCTCATAATAGAAAAGGGTTGCGAACTACCTGCGGTGCCCGTAGAGATATTATTTGACAAACCGGTTACTGCAAATGGAGCAAGTGACACATCAGGAGTTTGCCCGCTGGTGTAGGGTACTGCAGGTGAATCAGCTGTTGCGGGGGTATTGCTGTTGGGGTTATCACTGTTAAATTCTTCTGCTGCTTTTGGCAATACATTGCCGTTTACAGAAGAACTGATTACGGTATGGTTGTGAGAGGGCAGGTTTTGCAAAGTAAGTGTAGCATTATTTGTTCCGCTTTTCTCACCAAGCACGTAATTGCTTAATCCGGTTCCTTGGCCGGGACTCACAATGAAACGGCCCCTGGCATCGGGTAAAGCAAAAGTGGTTCTGCCATCTCCTCCATAGGTGTTGCCCAGCAGGCTGAAGAGTGCGGTATTGGTTGAAATAGACAACAACTGTCCGGCACAAAGTGCCCAATTACGTGGGGCAAAGTTGGAGGCGAAATACCTCATTTCGGCAATATATCCTTCCATAAAATCTTTTTTTAATTGTTTGTTAAATTAGTTAATCATTAGTTTCGACTAGGGAAAACACCATACTGGCAAATCACGTAATACACCGAAATGTAAGGGCCAAGCACAGAAAAAGGAGACCCTCCGCCATTTGGAGATATAGTGGCAGTTACAGTACCTGATATTGGCGCACCACCCATGTTGAGTGAACCATCATTTCCCCACATTTGTGCACTTGATGCAGCGGGGACATTGCCTGCGGGTGAAGCCGTTGAGGCTTCTTCAGCAGCTTTCATTCCCCAGGTACCTGAAACAGTTCCTGTGCCGGCATGTGTGTGCGCAGGCATATTGTTGGTAGTTAAGGTAACGGATTCTACCCCTCCTTTTTGCCCGAGTGTAACCGGCTGCAAACCGGGCCCCGCACCTTGACCAACTGCCATGCGACCACGAAGATCGGGCAAAGCAAAAGTGGTGGTGCCGTTACCACCATAGTTTGTCCCCAGAATACTGAACAAGGCCGTGTTGGAGGCTATGTTCACGGTCTGGCCTGCGCAAAACGCCCAGCTTTTTGGTGCGAAGTTGCCCGCGAACATGCGGATTTCGCCAATCATTCCTTCCATAGATTTAATTTTTTAGGTTGAAAATTTATTTGATAAAAATTACTTGTTAATCCATTTGTACATGTACGGAAAAGGTTGTAATCCCCTTAAGCTAGCCTGTTGAGGGTCATAAGCCATGTCGTATAGTTGAAGCATAGGTAAACCCATATAAGCACCACTTTGATATCCATGAATAATTTGTAAAGATTGCCCTCTATATCCGTTGTTATGAAATACTGTTTCGGGTGATAGTTGCAGATGAGTTAATGCTGCCCATGCCCAGCACATGGCCACCATACCCTCAGTGGCTTCTTTATCTTTATTCGGATCATCTTTTCCCATGTATAAGCTGCGTTCATTATCCGGCAGAATGGCAATGCGCCCTGCCTGATACAACAGATCACCCGGATACAACAGGTTGTCTTCATCTACAAGCAGAACTCCGTTTTCAACACTAATGCCGGGTATTGGTAAACCTTCAGGTAATTTTGTTTTACGTACCGGAATGCCAACCGACACTATAAAGTTAATCATAGTCTGTGTGTCAGCATTAGTAAAGGTTAAGTCGGGAGAGGATTGTATTGTCATGGTAAATTTAAGTATGGTTTAGTTTTGTAAAAGTAGAAGTGGTGTGTTGCTCAAACAATAGGGAAAACCCTAAATCTGCATAGGGAAAACCCTAAATTTTTTTAGGGTTTTCCTTGTTACTATAATGTTATGCTTTTTTGTGTCCAGTCATTTTTTGCATTAGCTCTATATGCAGGTGAAGCAACTCGTTTAAAATGTTTGATTCCAACAGATGAGCCACTTCATTGGGTGGAGTATACTTAAATAGTTGATCGGGTACTTTAGCATTCCTTTTTAGTAGTTGTGTAATTTGTTCATTTTCCTCCTCAGAGAATGTTGTTACAGAGGATAAATGGAGAGTAAAATCATTTACCCAATCAGGATAATACAGGTGTATTGTTTCAGCAGGCAGGTCGTGTAAGGCATGTTGCATGTGTTTGCATAACATGCGGGCGAGGTAATCAGGTTCACTCATTTGTTTCACTTCGTCTCTGCTGCAGGAAAGAAAGTGTGCAGCAAGAACGGGTGCGGCATGCAAGTGCCAGCAGGCAAAACCATTGGGATGCCGTAATAACGAAGAAAGCACTTCCAGCGGATGGCGATGCACGTATATGAATTGACTTTCAGGAAATGCAGTTTTTAAAAGAGGGGCATAAAAAATGTTCCAAGAACTTAGTTTTATAGCGTTTAGTCCCGGCTCTGAACGCTGAGCATTTAATAATAGGTAAGTTGCTTTATATAATCTTTGTATGCATAAGGCATCGGGTGTATTTTCTGTCAATACCTGTTGAAGTAAAACAGTATTGATGACCTCCGGCTCACCTAGTACACGGAAGTTACTTTTTATTTTGAGCAGTTGCCCCAGCAGGCTACTTCCGCAATGGGAAATGTGGAATATTAAAACATCAGGTTTATTATTTGCTGCGGGTAGTTCAATATCGTCAATATCGACACCCTCCTGCATTAATTGAATAGTATTTCCCGACACACCTTCGTCAAAGAAAGCATACTTAAAAACATCAGCAGAAAGTTGTTTTATAGAGATGAAAATTTTATCTCCGTTTAAAACAGGTGTAACAGGGAATCCTTCAGCCGGCATGTTCACCAGACATGTTTATTTGCTGTAAGAGCCAATCGTTCACCACGCAATCGATAACCAGATGAATGCGGTCAATAGTGCCTGAGTTTTTTACCCGATGAGGCAGATTAAAATTGAGGTACCAGCATTCTCCTTCTTTCATAGATACCCGCTTATTGTTCAGATAAAATTCTACCTGCTCATGTGTTTGTATAGGCACATGTAAACGTGCTTCTTTGCATTTAGTTATATCCAGTTCATCATCACAGTGCTCCTTTATTTCTGCACCTGCACATAGCCGCATAAAACGGACGGAAGTTTTATCGCAGGCTAATTGGTTGAGTATTTCCTTTACCTCAGGGAAAACGTCCATTAAAGGAGTATCATCATATTTATCAACAGGCATGGGCACAGAGTATATATTATCCGGATGCCCCCAGCCTGAACGAAGAGCTAACACATTCCAGTCACCCGCATAATCTTTCTTGTTGTAATGAGCTATCCATTTGGCATCAGAAAAATCCCCAAGCCGTTGCTTTATTTGTTGCACATTAAATGTAAAAGGAAATCTGAAAATATCCGGCATATAACTCTGAATTAAATTTCGGCCCACATACGCAGGAGGTTGCTGTACGTTTGCAGCAGCTCATTGGCTTCAGTACTTTTAGGATCTTTAGTATATAAGCTGTGGTAAATTTTTTTAAGTTGGCTGAGCATATTGCGTTGGTCAGATTCTTTGACCATACTTTGAATCCACGTCACAGCCACTTTGCGTTTACCTTTGGTTACCTCTTGCACCTGATGGACATATTGACAAGGATAACAAATAGCATCACCTTTGGCCAGTTTAAACAATGCTGTTCCTGTTGGTCCCTGTATCTCCAGTTCTCCCCCTTCATAAGCTTCAGGGTGTTCGAGAAAAATGGTCATGGCCACATCGGTACGCACAGGAGGATAACCCATTACCGGACTATCCACATGCCAGCCGTAGTGCATGCCCGGTTCATAAGCACTGAACAAGGGAGCATAAATATTTTTTGGTAAAACAGCTTGTTGAAACAACTCCGATTGATTGAATGCTTGTAAAAGAATGTATTGTAACGGTTGTAAAATATTTTGCTGTTGCAGGTTTATTTGTAGATTTTTTTTTGCCTCTTTTGCCGCCATACTCGCAGTTTGTTTACCATCAATGTACTCTGCTTTGGCAAGCAACAAATCAATCTCTGATAATTGCTGAGCACTTAATAACTGCGTGAGTTGAATAAATTCTAAGGTTTTGTTTTCCATTTGCAGTTGGCAAACTACATGTACTCCATTAAAGTAGCCATAGGGTTTTCCCTAAATTTTTATAGGGTTTTCCCTAATTTTTTTAAATGTTTTCCCTAAATATTTAAAGGGTAAACATTTTTTCATTTAAATGTTTACCCTACTCCTTAGCTTTGCTTCACAAATTAAACAAATCTAAATATGCCATTTAACGGAACAGAAGGTAGTGCAATTGACATTACCACAGCAGCTGATTACACAGCCAATTATCGCCTGGAATATCCCGGTTCAGTTCAAGCTATTTTTATGGGAAAGGATATTCTGAACACTATTTTGACGCAGGAAGGATGTATGGGTATTCGGGTCTATTTAGGTAAAACTACTGCCGGAGCATCAGACTTTGAGCTGGTGTTTGTAGGAGCAGATGCCAATGAGAATGATATGATTGTTGGAGGAATAGTGGCAGATGAAGGAATAAAATGTCCACCAAAGTGTGGAAGTATCAATTCTCTAAACTCATAGAAGAGTTTGGCAGATTTTATTAGTGAGGGTTCAGTATTTTCCACTTGCATGCCTGCTTTGGCCGTGTTGTGGAGGTATAAGTATTTAAAGCAGCCGTATAAATTGTATGGCTTATTTCTCGTATTTACCATATTAACTGAAACAGTTGCATATGTTTTGAGGAAAAACTGGATGAACAATCTGATTGTATTTCATTTCTACCATCTGTTCAATTTTTCCATTACAACATACTTTATAATAAATCTTAAGGACTTTTCAAAACTGCAAAAACTCATTGCTTATGCCGGAGTCTTACTGTTTGTTACAGGGCATGTATATTACACATTTGTTTTAGGTAATTTTGTTAATGCTGATAACATTCAGTTGTTTATAGTGTCTTTATGGTTGCCCTTGTGGGCCTTGTTATTTATGAGGATGTATTTGCAAGCTGACGAGGTAGAGTTTAACAGTCTTCCTTTTCTATGCGTTTTCGCCATCATGTTCTATTACATGAGCAATTTTTTCATTTTTTGCTCCTATGAGCTGATAGTTGAGGAGGAAATGCTTCCGTTTGATCCTTGGACAATTCATTCTGTAATTAATATTATTACCAATGGTATTTATACCTATGCTTTTTTATGCTTAACAAAGACGAAGTCATCTTATTAATTGTAGTAGGTGGCACCGTACTCATGTTTTTGATACTGGTGTTTTTCCTGATTTTCATTTTTATGTACCAACGTAGAAATGCCCGTTACAGGCTATCCCTTGTTCAAATAGAACTGGAAAGACAGCAAGAATTGATTACTGCGATTATTCAAACTGAAGAGAAGGAGAGGGAATATTTTGCACGTGAATTACATGATAGTGTGGGTCAAATGCTGGCCGCAATAAAAATGAATGTATCAACGGTAAAAAAGATGGTGCAAGGTGATGAGCAACTAAGTCCTAAACTGGAAATGTTGCAGGAAATTACGGCTCAATCTATCCATGAGGTAAGAAGTATATCGCACAAACTTTTACCCGGCATTTTATCTGATTTTGGTTTGCACGATGCCTTGGAACAATTAGGTAAGCAGATTGACACAGAAGGTTTAAAAGTAAACGTAAAGTCAGAGATAAAGAAAAGGTACCTGGGCAAGGAGAAAGAATTGGCGCTTTACCGTATTACTCAGGAGCTTTTGAGTAATACCATAAAATATGCACATGCCACGGAAGTAGACATAACTTTGCAGGAGGAAGACTGTGATTTTATTTTCACCTATGCCGATAACGGTAAGGGATTAGATGCTGATTATTTTGAATCTATGAAAACCAGAGCCGGGCTGGGTATACGAAACATTGAGAGCCGTGTGAAAATGATAAAAGGAACCTGTGTATGGGAGAATGAACCCGGGAGGGGATTGAAATTTATTATTACTACTGCTAAAGAACAAAACTAAACTTAGTATATGAGCAAAATCAGGATTGCTATTGTGGACGACCACAAAATATTCAGACAAGGAGTTAAATCTGTTTTACAACCGGTTAAAAACTTTGAGGTAGTACTGGAAGTGAATAACGGGCAGGATTTACTGGATCAGTTTTCTGCTATTCTACCTGATGTAGTGTTAATGGATATAAAGATGGCCGGAATGGACGGCATTACAACTACCCGTCATCTGATACAAACTCATCCGCAGGCCAGAGTGATTGGTCTTTCAGTATTTGATCAGGAAATTTATATCTCTAACATGTTTGAAGCGGGTGCAAAAGGGTATTTGCTTAAAGATGCGGAGCCTGAAGAGATTGTATACGCTATAAATAAAGTACATGAAGGAGACTACCACTTCAAAGGCCGTTTATCTAATATTTTATATGAGAAACTCTTTCATCAGTTGAATAAGACAGATGACCAGGTTACTACACCGCTCACTGCACTTGCTCCGGCTGAGGTGGATATACTTAAATTGATTTGTGCCGAGCAAACCAACAAAGAAATAAGTGATAAGTTAAATATGAGTGTGAAAACGGTAGAAAATTACCGGAACAAACTGTTGTCTAAAACAGGCTCTAAAAATGTGGTGGGTTTAGTAACCTTTGCCATAAAAAAAGGCTATCTTATTATAGAGTAATTTTTAAAGTCTTAGCCAACGCAACATGTTGGGGTAACTTTGTTCAGTGTTATCTTTCGGGTTGGCACAAAAACCTGCCCACTGCATTAAGGGTAGCCCGATATAATTCCCTCCGGTATAACTTTCTATGTACCAGTCTGAATGTCCTTTGTATCCTTGAGGATGAAATACTACTTCAGGCGGCAGGCCCATTTTAACCAAAGCAGCATAACTCCAGGCAATGGCCATCATTTCTTCTCCCATAGCAGTGCTTTCTGTTTTATCCTTCGAGACATTACCACTCAATTGAGCTCTGTCAGCTGGTTCAGCCACTGCAATATGTCCGGCTTCATGTAAAATATCTCCGGGATGTTGAAGTTTATCAAGATCAATTTGTAATGTGCCGTTTACTATGTCAATACCGGGTAAAAAAGTAGAGTCGGGCAAAGAAGTAAAATTGCAGGTTATGCCTACCTCATGAAGAAAAGCCAGTATTTTGTCAATGTGTGTCTTCATAACCCCTTTTTATAAAAAACGGGTACCTTATTTATTTAAGGCACCCGTTTTACCGTGTATACTCGACCACGGTGTTGCATACAGAATTTTTCTTCATAGCGGTATTTTATTTTTTAAATACTAGCCTGAATTGTTTAACAAAAGTATAAAGGAGCAGAACCAATTTTTGTAGAATAAACCCTAAAAATGCTTAGGGAAAACCCTAATTATTTTTAGGGTTTTCCCTAAGCAAAAAGAAGTGATATCACTCTACTAAAGCTAAAATGCGGATATAAATTGCTTTGCTAATCATCAACATGAGTAACCGGGCAACAGCGAAAGAGGAAAAGTGCTATGCATTATTGCATAGATTTTGGGAAAGCACCCGCAGCGAATCAGGAAAATCGCTGA
>DATGWX010000352.1:0-9048 GCA_035299275.1 Bacteroidia bacterium | reverse complement strand
AATTTTTCTTACACCATACCCACGTATAAAACCGACCTCTCCGTATTTTATAAATTTAACGGCAAACAACTGGCTTACGGATTGGATGCCAATGCACAAGTGCAGGAAAATTTTATTCAGAGTTTTCATATGCTGGATGCTAACCTCTCACGTAAAATTTTTAAAGGCAAATGTTATGTAGCTTTAGGATGTAAAAATATACTGCAGGTAGTGAACCTCAATAGTAATTTAGTGAGTGGTGTACACAGTGTTTCCAGCGGACAATTACTTATGGGCACAGGACGTTCTTATTTCGCATCGGTTAAATGGTATGTAGGAGGTAAATCATGAGCACATTTCGGGTGCTGAGTATATTGTCGTTTGCACTTTTTTTAGTTTCGTGTGAGAAAAAAGAAGACCCCTATCAATTACCTGTTGCGGGACCATCAAAAGTGATAACCGTAGGCATGACGGAGAACTACAGTCGCCAGGTGTTTTTGAGTTTAGCAACGGGAGATACCACCGGCAGCATGACGTACGGATGGGACCTGGCTTTTGAATGTGGCGATAGTGCCCGCATACTTACCAACTCAGGTAAAGATGTGATGGTGTATAACACCGGTGTAACTGATTTTAATGCCATTACCTCCACAGCGGGTGCACAGTGGGACTGGGACAGGAGCAGCGGAGCAGATGACTCTTTGGTGATAGGCAAACACTGGCACAACCACCGTATCAGTTTTAAACACGTGTATTTGCTTGATTTAAGTTCGTTGGTTAATGCAGGCAGCCGCTATAAAAAAATGATTGTTGAATCGGTAGATGCGGCAGGTTATCATTTGCGTGTGGCTAATGTAAACGGTACGGAAGAAAAACAAATTACAGTGGCGTTACAACCCGATGTAAATTACGTGTACCTTGATTTGGTGAATGGCACGCCAGTTCCTACAGAACCGCACAAGGCTTTGTGGCACGTGTGGTTTACACGGTATAAAACATGGGTGAGTGCCCTGGGTACTGTTATCCCGTACAATGTTACAGGAGTATACCTTAACCCCAACCAGGTAACCTGTACCAAGGTGGTGGATGTTCCCTTTGAACAAATTGACCACCATTTTGCACAACAGCAAACCTTGCACGCGCAAAGAGATATAGTAGGGTATGAATGGAAAGGGTTTGATTTTGATTTTACCAGTGCCAATTACAAAATATACAGCAACTGGACCTATATTCTAAAAGATGCGCAGGGCATTTATTACAAAATGCGCTTTCTTGATTTTTACGATGCCAACCGCAAAAAAGGGTATCCTAAAATAGAGTACCAGCAGTTGTAGATATTGGCACACGCGTTGCAAACGCGCGCGAGTGAGATATGCCCGTGCTTTTTCATTTTTTTCTGTCAGCGTTGGGGCATCCATACTCTTTGGCAAGTTTTGGTTTGTGCGGCAGCTTTGAGCGACTTGCCAATGTGTATGGATGCTTGTGCTAGCTTTTCTTAGTATTAATAATTCCACTCAATTCTTCATTATCAAAATAATACGCACCACTAACTTCTAATCTTCCGTGATACTCAGTTCCGAATGATCGTCCACCAATTATTTGCTTTTCGCCCAATACCGTCCAAACAATCTTTAAATTATTCTCGTTTAGGAACTTGAGAAAAGAACGTTTTCGAACAAGCAAGTATGATTTCGAATTATGATAAACATTTGGTGCAAAGCATTGTACCACTTTGGAATCGTCAACAAACTCTCCTTCTCTTGGACTATATTTTAAATCCATACCCTTATGAATAATAGTACTTGGTTTTAAAAAACTAATAGCTTCTTCTTTTGATTTGTCAAATTCTTCTTCCCATAAATAGCCTTGTGCAGTTACATTGACTTCTGCTACGTACTTTCCAGATTTTCTGTCATGAACTTCTGTCCAATTAGTGCCTCCATAATATTCATTCATGAAATAGTCTTGAGCAGGTGACCAAAAATATTCTCTGCTGAACATTTCGTATCTGTCACCACTTTCAGGCATCCAACGCCCCATGAAATCCTGTTTGACAGCCCAACCTTTAAATGAGTCGTACTCATCATCTTTAACTAGATAGCTTCTTATTTGACACCAAAGCTCTTTATGTGGTTGATCCCATTTTTCTTCACCAATTTTTTTTGGTTCTGACCAAGATGGGTATCCCTCTAATACCAACCATTCTTCTCCTCCTATATTATCTTTTATCTGAATGATTTCTTCCATTTTAGGTAATACACTTGCATCATTTACCCAGCTTCCGTTTGTACAGTCCCAATTAAATATTTTGTTGTTAACCCACCAGAAATCTTGAGGCTCGTCTTCTTCATAACTTCCTGTTTCACTAATAAGTAATGTTGGATCAATATCTCTTATGTAAGGGTCCCAAGGACCTTGGTATGGCACTTCTTTTTCCTTTTCAAAACTCCATCTTTCATATTTCTTGAAATTGTCCGAAACTCGCGCTACCATTTCGTAAAGAGCAATCCACTGGTACTTTTTGCCAATTCTTTCAATTGTAGAGGCTCGCCTATCATATGAATTAGTGTTTCTGTCGTATTCTCCATGTTTTTCTACGTCATAACCATATTTTTCAAAAATCCACTCAATAGCAAGATTACTAAGCTGGTTTGTATTAACATCCCATGACCTTAAAGCACTTTCAAAAGTGTATCTTCCAAAATCTCCGTATCCACCAGTTCCGCGACCGTACTCGGTTGTCATTGAACTAAGAATCGAATTCTGAGACCAATAATGCTTTTTGAAATCCTTGGCGTCATAATCGAATTTGTATTTTTTGTCAATCTCCTCATTAGTCATAATTTTTTGAGGAAATGAACTTTTGTATGGAGGTCTTACATCTTCAATATCAAAAGGTAACTCAATACCCGAGAAACTTGTAAACTCAATTACTCCCCTTGCATAATCACGAAGTAGAACATGCGGATAAACCTCATCTTTATCCTTAAATATGGTTACGTATATATAATCACTTAGGTCTGCTAATTCCTCTTTCTTATTTGTTCTCACTGCACAACCGTATGCAACGGCAAACAAACGATCATAAACGTATGGGTCATTTACCGTTTCAAACTTTTGGAGTAATTCAATAAGTACATGAACTCTGTTTTGAAGCAAACAAATCATTGCTTTTGTGGAACAGTCTCGAAGCTCTCTGTTTGTAGAAGTATGAAACCATGCCAAGGTAATGCTCGAAAGTAAAACTGATTCATCCGAGATGTGCGATTTGTCTGTTTCACTCCATGCCCAATCAATGAGCCTTTTTACTGATGATTCATTATCATATTTGTATTTGAGCAATTGAGTCCAATTTGCATCTCGGTCAGGAAGTGTGAACTTTAGTAAATGATTATGTAAAGAGCGGGCATTGAAGAAATGGTTTGGTATTGCTGTAACTGCAAGAATAGTTTCCCAGAAATAATCATGTGTACCTTGGTAGGATAATACATGTTCATTTACATATTTCTTTGACTCTTCATTAATTGTATCTACCTTTCTCCAAAGTAAGCTTTCAACAAAAGTCTCAACAATTGGATATTTATCCTTTAGTTCAGGTATAAGGCTATAAAATTCACAACCTTTGATTTCAGGAATCTGAATTGAAAAAGCCTCTATTAGTCCTTTATATCTATAAACTGCGTTTTCATTTTCTACATATTTATAGAGTTTGCCATTTTCTTTAAACTCTTTCTCTAATTCAGGATATTGCTCAAGCAAGTACTTAACAGTTAAATGGTCCTCAAATCGCTCGTAGGCCAAATAAACTCCTTCTTCATAATCATCCGATTCTTTCCAAAAGAGGTTTTTTGATAATACACCTTCTGTAATTAATTCATCTATAAATCCTTTTTTGTCGATAAAACTTGAAATAGATTCATTGACGACTTCATAAGCTTGTTCATATGGCACATATCTAAGTTCGTTATCTACTTTGTACTTTATTATAGCATTAATGGATTTTTGTACTAAATTTAAACTATCTGAGAACCCAACTCTTTTTGGTTTTGATAAAACAATATTGACGTTTTTGACGAAAAAGTTAATAATTGAAGTTATGCCTTGAAGACCATCTGGGATACGGGTTAATCCTGCTTTATTAATTCCCTCACAAAATAGTTTTAAGAAGAGTGGATTTTGAAATTCTGGATGCAACAGTGGTACATTAGGCAGTTCAATGTTGTAATTGTCAAAAAACAATTTGCTTGCTTCATATTCGATATTCCTAAACCCATAATGATGATGTTCAACAATGCCTAAGCTGGTTCTTTCTTCTTCAGGGAAAATTAACTTCTTGTAGGAGGTTCTTATAGTCAATACAAGACCAAGCCATTCATATTTCTTTATCTCATTAATGAAGCTTTTTACAAACTCATTCCAGAAGTAGTTCCCTTTTCCTTCATTGATTGCATCAATAAAAAGGACTATTCTCTTTCCTGACTCTTCCGCTCGTTTATTTAATTTTCTGAGAAAATCTGATGACTTAGAGTTGATTTGAAGTCTTTTGAAGATTTGTGTCCATGGATCTTCTTCCGTAACAAAATGCTGCCCCAGAAGAAAAACACTTTCATGTTCTTTTTTAATTCTCCTTGAAACTATATCTCCAATCAAATGTGATTTCCCAATGCCAGCTTCACCATCTAGTAATAAAAAAGGATTGTTCGCAAGTTGGAATGAAGAGCTATGAATTAAATTTTGAAAAGTAGAAAGCTCGTGTTCAAACTCTCTAATATTTCTTAATTCATAACCGTGTTTATGATAGTATTGGTAGTCATTTTTTTCTTTTTGTATCTTACTTTCTTCCGTAATATAATAGTCATAAATATCTTGAACAGAGCTCTGAGACTTTTTCAATAAGTCTTCAAAGTCATTTATCGGAATTGGTACAGTTCGTAAGAAATCAGTATTATGAAATAAATTCTGTAATTCATCAAATACATTTTCTAAGCTCTCAAGACTTTCTTTAACTTCAGGTTGATTCTTTAATATCTTTTTTCCTTTTATCAGAAACTGATCAAATTGCTTTGTTACCTTCCTTTTAAAATGTTCGGTTCGTCCTAGACCTTCGAATATTTCAGATATTTCAAGTTTTACATTTAGCTCAGGCGTGTACCTTTTCCCTAGGTCATCAATTGATGATTTACATTGCTCCTTGAACCAATCTTGATTAGGTTGAAAAGTTAACTCCGACTTTATACCTTCAATCTTGTCATCAATATCTTTTGAAAGGCGGTTGAAAATGTTGCTTGTAATACTTTCAACTGTTACTTCAACACCTGATTTTTTAGCCTTTATCTCTTGAAGCCATACATATGTAAACAGAAGTAGTAATATAATGATCAGCAGAATGCTCCACCAAGGAAGGCTGATACTCACCCAAAAATGTATTACTCCCCAAAATACTTCTAGCCACGTATCATTAGCATCTTCATAAAGTTTGGCTGTTGCTTTTACAACGAACTCCAGTTTATTCGCGATTTCTCCCAGAATTACCAGTGCTAAAGGAACTGCAATGCTCCAATAGGTTTTTCGAAGCCTCAGTTTGAATACCCAAGAAAGTATCCATTCAACAAGAGGCTTTATTTTTTCTACTTTATTCATTCATCAGCGGTTGGATAATACAACTCTTTTGGTTTTTAGCCTTGGATTTTGGGACGACAAAAACCAATGTGCTGTATGTGCGTTCGGCTTTTTCAGCATGGCATACACTCATTTATATACGATATAAACCTTCGTATATATTTCCAATATAGGAAAGTATACGAAGGTTTTCATCTTGTTGTAAATAATTCATTGGGCTCATAAGTTTTCAAAAAGGGGGTGCTTTTGAGAATTTTGCAGGCTTTGCTGGATTCAAAAAGAAGTAATCACTAGGTTCAGGTGTCATGCAGATACATTTTCAACTGCAAGATAACACGTTTTGCTATTTTGCCAATTGGTTCACACAAAAAAGCCCGCTCTTTCGAACGGGCCGTTTTGTTTATAGCGACATTGGTTTATTTCTTCACTAAGCGGGTGGTGTGTATTCCGCTGCTGGTTTGTACCTGCAACAGGTACACTCCAGCAGGTTGTTGCGCCATAGAAAAGTACTTGCTGTTTTCAGTTTGTACCAAAGCACCTAACATGTTGTACACCGCTACTTGTTCAATGTTTTCAGCTGTTTCAATGGTTACATAGTTGTTGGTAGGGTTGGGGTAAATGACTACTCCTGCTCCGCCAGTTACATTCTTTATACCTGATGGACCCACCGTTACACTGTAACAAATGGAGGTATCTTTTCCGCAACTTGTGGTTACTTCACAGGCATACGAACCGCTGGCAGTTGGCGTGAAAGATTGGTTGGTGGCATTACTCACAGCTGCCATGCTGCTGCAATTGAGCCAGCGGTAGGAGGTGGCAGCACTTTGTGCAACAGTAAGTGTAGTTCCGTTGCTTGTTACGGCTACGTTGGGGGTGCACAACTTCCATAATTCAGTGCCCTCCATTCCCGGGCCGTATGCATGAAAATATAAGGTGTTGTTCAAAACAGCCAGGTGGCCCACATCGGCACCGTCTGCACCCGGCATTATTTCATCCATTAGTTTCATGGTGTTTTTTCCGTCATACGAATACAATTCAGTTCCGTTCAGTGTGGTGGTGCCGCTCATAAACAATTTTCCATTGGCTACCAGCATATAGGTAGGGTTGAAAGAGTTGTTACCCGGTTCTACCTCAATCGAGAGTTTCGGAGGGTTTACTCCATCATATTCCCATATTTCATAACCATTGAGATCAGTATAGATAGAGAAATACAGCTTATCATTAAACACCACAGGATACCTCAGGGAGATAGTACCCGGCCCGCCCCGCAGTTCGGGAAACATAGTGGGTGTGTTGGTTCCATCGTATTGCCACAGTTCTTCTCCCTGCGTACCATTAGTGGCTGCAAAGTACATCTTGCCTTTGTATTCAATAAAGTCATGTGGGTTGGAAGAGCCGGTAGGGTTCAGGTCGGCTACCATTTTGGGTGCGTTGGTTCCATCATATTCCCATAATTCCATTCCATTGGTTCCTTCAGTAGCGGCAAAGTACAATTTACCAAGGGCAGCTTTTAAGAACGCAGGATCGGAGCCTCCGCTGGTGTTTATTTCGGCTAACATTTTTGTTGGGTTCACCCCATCATATACCCATACCTCGTTGCCGCTTGTTCCGCCAAAAGCTGAAAAGTATAATTTGTCGTTGAATACGGCCAGGTAATTGGGTGTGCTACTCTGGCCGCCTGAGCGTATGTTGGCAGCCGTATCAATGGTGGTTCCGTCACACACCATCAGTTCCCGGCCATAAGGCAACGTTTCTCCGCTGAAATATAATTTGTTTTTGTACACCACCGGCCAGGCAATGTTAGGACTGGCACTTCCCGGCATCATGTCTTTTATCATTTTGGTGGTATCGCTTCCGTTGCTCATCCAAAGCTCTCTTCCGTTTTCACCGTCATCTGCTGTAAAGTACAGGTAGTTGCCCATAGGTGTGATGTAATACGGACTAGAGCTGTTGTTGCCTTCAATCATATCATCAATAAGGGTGGTGCCGGATGCTGTGCCGTTGCTTTGCCACAACTCATTACCGTGCAGCGAGTCAGTGGCGGTAAAAATAAGTTTGCTGTTGAAGTTAATCAGAAAAGCGGGGTTGGATGATTTTGCTCCGGGGAACAGGTCGGTTACCATGCTTGGGTCATTGATGCCGTCATACATCCACAACTCATTACCTTCAGTGGCAGTGTTGCCTCTGTAATACAATTTGCTGTTGTAAACGGTTAAGTACCGTGGGTTGGTAGAGACGAAATTATCAGGAGTACTGTTGTGCACCATGCTTGGTGCATTAGTGCCGTCATACTTATACAGTTCATACCCGATGGCTCCGTTACTAAGTGCACAGAAGTATAAAATATTGTTGTACACAGCAAAGCTGTTGGGGAAAGAATTTGATGAGGAGTTGGCAATGTTGGCAACTACTTTTACCGTGTCGGTTTCATACTGAAATAATTCTTCCCCATCACTGTTGGTGGTGGCTACTACGTACAATTTGTTTTTGTACACCACCGATGGTCTGATGTTTGATCCGCCAGTGCCCTGATTCAGGTCACACACCATTACAGGCGGATGAGTGCTAACATTACCTCCTCCGTATTTCCACAATTCATTTCCTTTGGTAGCCGTAGTGGCGCCAAAGTAAAGGGTATCATTAAATACAATTAAGTTATTTGGGGATGAACCTGCACTGCCGGGGTTGATGTCATAGAGTCTGGAAGGTGCATTGGTTCCATCGTACACCCACAACTCTGGCCCTTCAGTACCATTGGTGGCCGAGAAATACAATTTGTTTTTGTACACGGTGAGGTTGGCCGGTGACGAGCTTCCTTGTCCGTTGTTATTGATATCGGCTACCATAGTAAGCGTGGTTCCATCGTAGCTGATGAGCTCATCGCCCAGCCAGGAGGTATAACCTTTAAAATACAATTTGTTGTTGAACACCACAAAATTGGACGGACTGTTTCCTCCGTTGGCGTTATCGGTTACACCCGGTGCACGGGTTGGTGCATTGGTGCCATTGTACACATAAAGCTTATTGCCAAAGTTAGGCTCACTTGCACTAAAGTAGAGTTTGTTGTTAAACACCACCATCGGATTCAGGATGCCTGATGACATGGCAACGGTATTGATGTCTTTTACCAAGGATGCCTGTTGTGCATTGACCGGTTGTGTAGCAAACAAGGGGGTCAGGCACGCGAATAAGTAAAATAATTTTTTCATATCAGTTAAAATTAAAATGATAAGCAAACTTAGATGGCCAGGTTGAGCTATCTTTTAAAACTTCAGCAATAGCCGATTTGCTTCAGCAATGGATAAAAGGAGGGGTGTAAAAGTGCGAAACGTGAAGATAAGGGAATGCGAAATGAGCAACTGTTAAGTTAAGATAGCTGCTTCAAACTCGTTTTTTTTGTACTTCGATAATTTTGATACCAGTCCGTTGCTCAGTTGAATGGTGAGTTCT
>DATGWX010000351.1:0-1934 GCA_035299275.1 Bacteroidia bacterium | reverse complement strand
GCGGTTGCTCAGGCCTTTCCTATGATTTAGGTTTTGACAACGAAGCCAAGCCGGGCGATCAGGAGTTTAATGACGAGGGGGTAAAAGTGGTGGTAGACACCCGCAGCATGCTCTACCTGTTTGGCACTGAACTCGATTTTTCTGACGGACTCAACGGCAAAGGATTTAACTTTATTAACCCCAATGCCAGTCGTACATGCAGTTGCGGGGAAAGTTTTTCGGTATAACAGAAAGAAATTACGGCATTAAAATGTCCTGTGTGGTTTACTGCGCAGGACATTTTTTATTTACAATAATTTAAATTCGAAAATCAACGGGCAACAATTAAATTGCCGCAGATTTTTATGCGAAAACTTCTTCCCTTTATTTTGTTAGTGCTGCTGGCACTATGCGGTGATTTTGTGACGGCACAAACGGCCAAAACAGGCACCATCAGCGGTAAGGTGGCCGATAAAAAAGATAAGTCGGAGTTGGTGGGAGTAAACGTAGTCATTAAAGGCACCAAACTGGTGGCCCAAACCGACATTAACGGAAAGTTTGAATTCAAAAACGTAAAAACAGGTGAGTACACCTTAGAGTTTACCTACATAGGCTACGAAAAAATTGTATACACGGGAGTTAAGGTAAAAGAAAACCAAACCACCACCATTGATATTCAAATGGGCAGCAGTGCCGCCACCATTGACCAGGATGTGGTGGTAATAGGTCGCAGGCCGTTGGTTGACATTGAGCGTCCGCAAAGTAACAACACGGTAAGTCAGGAGCAGATTGAATCAGCACCCGTGCGTCAATTGCAGCAAATCATCAACACACAACCGGGTGTGGTAACCACACCCTCGGGTGTGCACATTCGTGGCGGCCGCACGTATGAAACAGGCTATTTTGTAGATGGCGTTTCGGTTCAGGATCCATTATCGGGTACCGGTTTCGGGTTAGATTTGGGCAGCAACTCACTCTCCTCGATTGATGTGTTAACGGGTGGTATAGGGGCTGAGTTTGGTAATGCTACCTCAGGTGTAGTTAATGCTAAAACAAAATCAGGCGGAGACAAGCATGACTTTGCCGTGCTGTACAAGCGCGATAACCTGGGCTTTAACCAACAGTGGAAATCGGTATTTAATACACAAGTGTTGGAATTGGGTGGAGGTGGCCCCGCCATGAAAAAACTGCTCAACAACAAGCTGAAATTTTATGCCTCGTTGCGCACCTATTTCACCGATGACTATTTTAAAAATCCTGCTAAGCAACTGCACTCTTCCTTGTTTGAGAACGAAACCCTTTTTGCTCCTTATCAGGACAACCGCTGGTCGGCCTCACTCAAAATGAACTACGATGTTTCCAATAAACAGAAGTTAGCGTTCACTTATTTGCGCTCGTTCTCCATTAATCAGGACATGAACAACCTGCGCATTACCGGCAATGATGTGCCGTATTTGCCCGGGTATCCGTTTTTGTTTTCACAACAAATGGACAATGCCAATACGTATACTAACAGTTCCAACCTGATGGTGCTCAGCTGGACCGAATTTTTATCCAAACGTTTCTCCTACAAAGCCACCGTTTCGCGCTTGTTTATCAAACAACGCACAGATGCCAACGGCCGCGACTGGAGGCCCAAAACCGTTGACGGAGAATTTGACCCTAATTCCATTGTAACGTATCCGGTTATTCCGTTTAATCCGGCCGATAGTGTGGTGTTTGTAAATGCACCTTCGGGATTTTACAACAACGGAGGCATAGCCACCCTGTGGCACGATCACTATGTAGAAGAATACACCGTGAATGCTAATGCAACACTTTATTCTAAAAACACCTTTAACAAACTCACCTTTGGTGTGGAGCAGGTGCTGCAGGATATGCAGTGGGTAGATATTCGCAGGCCCTGGGTAGGTGCGCCTATTCCTTTGCCTGATGGTACTTACTCCCAGTCTTTC
>DATGWX010000350.1:0-6187 GCA_035299275.1 Bacteroidia bacterium | reverse complement strand
TGAATGATGAGCTCATTCTGTTCAAACGTTATTTCAGTATGACAACGGACAATGTCTTTCTTAGTTTATCACCTTCAATAAGCAGGTAATAAACTCCTTCTGAAATGTTAGCGGTATCGATTTGATTCTTCTTTTGGAACGGTCCGGAGGAATGATAGATTTCCTGTCCCCAGCGGTTGTACATAACGATGGTGGAAACATACGGTGCCAAAATGCCCAGCTCTATGTTTAAGATATCCTTTGCCGGATTGGGATAAACCTGTATCGACTTTTTGATGATGATGTCTTTAATGCCAGTGGTAGTATCGGGTTTTAATACGAACAAACCATTCGTCATGTCGCTGGCCAGTATATTTCCTGAAGGCAAATATGGATAGACACCCCAGCAGCCCAGTATACCGTTGTAACTGCTCTCTTGAAATGTATCGTACCAGGCCAAGGGAACCACGTTATCAGGATTACGTATATCAAATGCTCTTACTCCATCATGGTAATACGCTACCCACAAAGTATTTCCTTTAAAGTAACTGCGGTGGGCCAGTGCGCCTGTGTTGGAACGAAAAAGACTGCGTTGTTGCAGGTTGCTGAAATTGGTAGTGCTGTATAGTTTTACAGCAGTGCCGGCACTTTCATCGGTAAACGAAATGAGTTTACGTTGCGGGTCATATACAGGAGAGTGGCAAAATCCTTTTTCCGGGTATTCAGTTAGTGCACGAATCAGTGCGGGTTGGTTGACATTGCGGTAATCGTAGATAAATAATCCGTTGGCGCCTGTGCTGCAAAAAACGGTATCGTTCCACGCAAAGGCATCGTGTACAAAATCAAACAAAGGTGTACCGTCAATTATCGGGGGCTGAAGAGTTCCAAGGTATACCGGAGACTCAGGATTTTGTAACGATAAAATGGTCATAGCCTCGGTAATGGTTTGTCCGTTTTGAGGATGAGGTCGTTTGTTGTGGTTAAGATACAGGCGGGCTTTGAGGGTATCTACGGTAAGGGTATGTGCCCGGCTGCAGAGCGAGTCGTTATCGTATACTTTTTGAACGGAGTCGGGCAGGAAGCGCAAGTCGAAAATCTGTAAAGAAGAGTTGCCCTGATCAGCTACGGCATACGCACGGTTGTTGTACGTAACAATGGAACGATTGCGGCAATTGCTGCTGCGGCCGGCTTCCACATCGCACAAAACCGGTTGTTGCGCATTGGTTACATCAAAGAAATAGATGGAGTCGATACTGCACAACAGGGCATATTCCTTTTGCTTTACGGCATCATACCAGCCGTGTACTTCGCTGTATTGCTGCGTGCCCGAGGAGGGAAGTGAATCGTTGTCCCAACTGGAGAGCAAGGACATGCGGTAGCTGCTTTGTGCTGCAACAAAAACAGGTAGGCACCACAGCAGAATAAAAGCGACAGGTGAACGCATGCAGCAAGATACTACAAATCCGTCAATTGCGTGTGGTCCACATGTGTAAATACGCGGTAAAAAATCTTCTTTTTTTATTCAATTGATTTCGCACTTTTGCACCCACTTATGTTGTACGTTAAAAAATCAAAATTACCTAAGGCAGGCAAAGGCCTGTTTACCGATTCAGCTATTAAACGCGGAGAAATTGTTTGTGAATACGAGGGTGAAAAACTTACCTGGAAGGAATGTGAGGCCCGTAATGCTCAATTACCGGGCAAACAAAAAGGAGCTTATTTCTTTTTCATCAACAGCAAAAATTGCGTGGATGCAACGTATACACTCGATACATTTGGTCGTTACGCCAATGATGCTAAGGGCCCGGGTAAGGCAGATGGTTTAAAAAACAACAGTCACTACCAGGTGATAAAAGGAGTGCCTTACATTGTGGCCAAGCGCAGCATAAAAGCCGGAGAAGAAATTCTGGTGGGTTACGGTAAAGAGTACTGGGAAGCTATGATGGAAGACTAAGCAGCAGTGAAAGTGCTAAGTTGTTTGTGAAAAGAGTAATCTCCATTTTTGCTTTGGTGCAACTACCTGTTCAGAAAAGTTGTTTTAGTCTTAGATTGATAACAATCCTATAGATTTGTGGATATGCTAAAATATTTGACGGTATGTTGCTTAATTCTGTTGAATGCGAATTGCTTTGCCCAACTGGGGCATGTGGAGGAAGTGGCACAGGGGGAGCAGACAGCTTTTGCATCAAAAGTGCAGTTTAAAACGAATGCCACCCCTTATAATTATGATGTAAAGTATTATCGCATTTCAGTTTACCTTGACCCTCGGGTTTACTTCATCAAAGGTTCAGTAACAGTATACTTTTCGGCTACTCAAAACCTATCTCAATTAACGCTTGATTTGGTAAATAGTATGAACGTGGATTCCATCATCTACCATGAGGATACCGTTTCATTTGTGCGTACAGGTAATGATGAAGTACAAGCCATCTTGCCTCAAAGTATTGCTTCAGGTAGTTTTGATTCACTCACCGTATATTACAAAGGCATTCCCCGCACCACGGGTTTAGGCTCTTTTGCCTCCAACGAACACGAAACAGATTTTGCCATCTGGAGTTTATCGCAACCCTACGGTTCACGTGAATGGTGGCCCAACAAAATGACGCTGGACGATAAAGCGGATTCACTGGACGTATACATTACCACTCCGCAACAATACCGTGGAGCTTCCAATGGCCTGCTGATAACAGATGTGGTGAACGATACCCTGCGAACAGTTTACTGGAAACACCGTTACCCCATTGCGGCTTATCTCATAGCTGTTGCTGCAAGTAATTATGTGGTGTACACTGATTATTATGTGAAACAAAACGATAGTCTGGAAGTACTCAATTACGTGTATCCGCAATACGAAACTACTGCACGTGTTCTTTCCCCCTTCACGGTAAAATGTCTGGCTTTGTTTGATAGTTTATTTGTGCCATATCCGTTTAGCAAAGAAAAATACGGGCATGCCCAATTTGGCCGGGGCGGTGGTATGGAACACCAGACCATGAGTTTTATGTACAACTTCAGTCCTGATTTGGTAGCGCATGAACTCGCTCACCAGTGGTTTGGCGATAAGGTAACCTGCGGCAGTTGGCGAGACATATGGCTCAATGAAGGTTTTGCTACTTACCTCACCGGGCTGACCTACGAAAATTTACGCCACGATTCCCTGTGGATGAAATGGAAGCGCTCGCAAATCAATAACATTGTATTACAGCCATACGGTTCAGTTTATCCCGTTGATACAGTAAATGTATTTGCTTTGTTTGATTCCCGTTTAACTTACGTCAAAGCCTCTTATGTGTTGCACATGCTGCGATGGGTAATGGGTGATGCGAAGTTTTTTCTGGGAGTAAAAAATCACCTCAATGATACATCACAGATATACGGTTTTGCTACCACACCTGCATTTATCAGTCATATGGAAAAAGCTTACGGTGCTCAGCTGGACTGGTTTTTTGATCAATGGTATTACAAAGAAGGGTATCCTACATACAGTACCGAGTGGCAGCAAAAAGATGAGCAGGTATTCCTGAAAGTTTCGCAAACAACCTCTCATCCTTCAGTGAACTTTTTTAAGATGCCGCTAGAATATCTGTTTATTGGTAAAGCAGGAGATAGTGCCTATGTGAGTTTTACGCACACAGACAACGGGCAGGTGTTTATAGCAAATATGAACTTCGAAATAGATACCCTGGTGTTTGACCCTAAATTGCGTTTAGTGTCAAAAGACAATCGCCTTATCAATAAAACGGATTTGATTAACCAGGCGAAAGGTTTGCACGTTTATCCCAACCCTTTTGAAGGCAACATAAAAATCAGCTTTGCCAATACCAGATGGAATAACCCGGTGGTGGAGTTGTACAATGTGTTGGGGCAGAAAATGAGGGAACAATCTTTTTCAGGAACACCTTATATTATCGACTGGAATGTGGGGGCATTACCTGTGGGTTGCTATTTTATCCGAATCAGTAGCGGAGATGATGTGGTACAACTGAAACTTATTGCGAGATAAAAATATTTTACAAAGGGCTAAGCAGAATATTTATAGTAGATGCCTCGAAGCCTACCTCTTTTTGCAAGTACCCTTCAGCACGTGCAACATAATTTACATAGTAATAACCACCACCATCCATGTAGCTATCGTCAAAGTCCATTACAATCGTAAAACGTCCCTTTTTGTCAGTTTTGCAGATGGATGTTCCGACAGGTCTTTCACACACCACCGATGAGGCAACAACTAATGTTGCTTCTACTCTGGCATTGTATACGGGTTCTAAAGTTTCGGCATTAAGCACTTTACCGGATATAATTACGTTCGCATCATACAGACTCGAATCTTCGTACAAACAACCCGAAAAAAGGAGTAGAAGTCCAATCGGAATAAGCGCAACTATTTTTCGCATAGGTTAAATAAATGCTTAAGTTTGATGTAAAGTTATGTCATCTGTTTGAAATTGTGAAGTCATTCTTACGTATAATTTTGTTTTTTGCTTTTCAGCAGGCAATGGCAAATCCTGTTGATAGCCCTGCAGTTGTGAAAGAACTTTCCGGTAAAACGGTTTATCATAGTTTTTATGCAGACTTGTTGGGACAGAGTTTGTACCCTTCAGTTAACTATGACTTTTCTGTTGCTGGCAAGAAAAATTTTGCAAAAGGTTTCAATGCCGGCATCATTGTTCCATCGCCTGTATTGCCTCGAAACTATGGCGTAAATGCTTCTTTTCACGTGCAGTTAGGCAACGAGAATCGCTCACTTGAGTTGGGCTTGGGTTCAGGTTTCATTTATTCCATTGATAAAGAGAAAACTTTTTATCAAAGCGTGCCCAGTAGCGGCTTCGGTTATGATGAATATACAACCAAAGCGAAGTTACAGAAGTCGCACTGGTATGGTTTTATGACAATTGGCTTAAGGCAATACAGACCGAATGATAAGATTGTTATTCGTTTATATGCGATGCCATTTTTCGGTATCAGAAATCAGGTTTATCCCATTAAAGGTTTGCCTGTACAAAGCAATTATGTCAGGTTTTTTGATAAGGCCGCTATGTTTGAGCCACGAGTTGCTTTTTGGGGTGGCTTTTCTATTGGGTACATGTTAAAGCCACGTAGAAAGTTAACTAAAAACTGAGTTCTACTTTTGTGATTCCCTGTTTTATCACTTGAGGATTATTAACGTTAATATTTTTTGATTCTTTTGGAATTCGTCTTCCGTTGATAATTTCAAATATTTCCAGATTAATGTAGCTCGATCCATATGCTTTTGCATTAACCCAAAAGAGTTCGCCCGATTTTACAGTGACTTCAGGGGTTCGCAATGTAACAGCTTCATTCCTTCCTGGAAGTAAGCCCAGTGTAGGCTCCACAAACGGGATTTCAAATAAAGCATTTATTTTACAAACAATCTTTTTGGAAGTTGTCGTGTCTTGTTTGATAAGCCTGAAAGGAAGCTTTCCCATTCGGTTAAGGTAAATTTTTACTTTTTTGTTTTCGCCATGAAATTCATAATTCCACATGCTTGTTCCTTGGCAGATGTAGTCGGGATGTGAAGGGCCGCTTATGCTAAAAATATAGCTTTCATCCCCTGGTTTGCTGAATTGAAATTTGAATTTTCCATCCTTTGTTGTGGTCTCGTATTGCTCATCAAGATAGTTAAAAATTGCCCAAGGGATATATTCAATTAAATCACACGTCAAGTCAACCCCTTGAATTGGTTTTTGAGTAGTGTAATCATACACATGCCCTTCTAACGTTAATGTATTTTCATCATTCTCCTTTTTGCAGGAAACTATAAGGCCAGCAAATGCTATAAATGATATAAGCATGATTTTCAAGTTTGAATTCATAATGATGCAATTAATTGTTTCATCACATAGGTCATGTTCGGCTCGGCAATTTTAGCAGCAGAAATTACATCTTCAATACTTACTTCTTTTACCTGTGCGGGTATGCCCATATCGGTTATTACAGATATCGCAAAACAGGGCAAACCCATATGTCGTGCCACAATTACCTCAGGTACGGTTGACATGCCCACCACATCGGCACCAATGGTATGCAGGTAGCGGTACTCAGCACGGGTTTCTAAAGTAGGGCCTTGCACAGCGGCATACACTCCTTTATGACAACGGATATTTTTCTCCTGAGCAATTTTGAGTGCACGGTCAATCAAATTAAAATCATAAGGTGCGCTCATGTCAGGAAAACGCGGGCCGAGGGA
>DATGWX010000349.1:0-2656 GCA_035299275.1 Bacteroidia bacterium | reverse complement strand
AGCTCTGTCTTCAGGAGCCATTTCAAGCAAATCTTTGCCGTTAAAAGAAACAGAACCTCCGGTTACTTCATAGTCAGCACGTCCGGCCAATACCGCAGATAGTGTGCTTTTGCCGGCACCGTTAGGGCCCATAATGGCGTGAACTTCTCCGGGATTTACGACCAAATTGATTCCATTCAGAATCTTCTTTCCATCAATTTCTGCTTGTAAATTTTTAATCTCTAACATATGTATTCTTTAGTATGCCACAGATTGCACAGATTATTACTGTACTCATCTAATTTGGCTTTCAATAATTATCCTACGCTTCCTTCCAGGCTAACTGCTAACAACTTTTGTGCTTCTACAGCAAATTCCATCGGTAGCTGGTTAAGTACTTCACGGCAAAATCCGTTTACAATTAAACCTATGGCTTCTTCTGTTCCTATACCGCGCTGGTTACAATAGAAAATCTGGTCCTCACCAATTTTACTGGTACTGGCCTCATGTTCTACAACTGCTGATTTGTTGTTAATCTCAATATATGGAAAAGTATGTGCTCCGCATCTGTCACCAATGAGCATACTATCACACTGCGTATAATTGCGGGCCTTATCAGCCTTTTTACTAACCTTTACCAAACCTCTGTAAGTGTTGTGCGATTTACCTGCCGATATACCTTTGGACACAATACGACTGCGGGTATTCTTTCCCAGATGAATCATTTTGGTACCGGTATCAGCTTGCTGCATATTATTGGTTACAGCAACGGAATAAAACTCACCTACTGAGTTGTCTCCTTTCAAAATACAACTGGGGTATTTCCATGTAACGGCTGAACCTGTTTCTACCTGAGTCCAACTGATTTTCGAGTTTTTGCCCAGGCAAGTACCACGTTTGGTAACGAAGTTAAATATACCGCCTTTGCCCTCTTTATCTCCGGGGTACCAGTTTTGTACAGTAGAGTATTTAATCTCTGCATTGTCCATGGTAATTAATTCCACCACCGCAGCATGAAGTTGGTTTTCATCGCGCATAGGTGCTGTGCAACCTTCCAGGTAACTTACGTGTGCTCCTTCATCAGCAATAATCAATGTACGTTCAAACTGGCCAGTATTCTCAGCATTGATGCGGAAATACGTAGAAAGCTCCATCGGACAACGAACACCTTTGGGAATGTATACAAATGAACCGTCACTGAATACCGCAGCATTAAGTGCAGCAAAGTAGTTATCGGTATAAGGGACAACTGAACCCAGGTATTTCTTTACCAACTCAGGATGATTTTGAACAGCTTCACTTACAGAGCAAAATATAACTCCTACCTCATGTAGTTTATCTTTAAACGTGGTAGCAATGGAAACGGAATCAAACACTGCATCAACGGCCACTCCGGTTAAACGTTTTTGTTCGCCTAAGGAAATACCCAATTTTTCAAATGTCTTGAGTAACTCAGGGTCTACCTGATCCAGACTATCGTACTTCTTTTTTTCCTTTGGGGCAGCGTAATAAATAATGTCCTGATAGTTAATCTTAGGAAATGTAACATTCTGCCAGGTTGGTTCTTCTAACTTTTGCCAGTGTCTGAATGCTTTTAAACGCCATTCTAACATAAACTCAGGCTCATTTTTTTTGGCAGAGATAAAACGAACAGTGTCTTCAGTAAGGCCTTTGGCGGCCGTTTCCATTTCTATATCAGTTACAAAACCGTATTTGTATTCACTATTCGTTAATTCCTCTAATATGTCAACATTCTCAGGCATTTAAATTTTGTATTTAGACTAATTAAATAACATTAAGCGAGCAAAAATAAGTCAATACAGGATAATAGAAAAGACTTATTTTGAATAATTCTAAATAAGATACAAATGTGAGCGGAAATTGTTTTAAAAGCTGTGAAAATTATGCCTTATCCAGAGCATGGATGTCGGGGTCAATGTGCAATAGAATCTAGCTCATAATTGTACTTTCCTATGAGTAAACTTTGTGCCCTGATTCTCTACAGAACTTTTATTGCACTTTATTGGATATTACCGGTACAGTCTTTAAATAGGCAAAAATAGCTTTTACTTCGTAATCAGTTAATGCGGAGTGAGGCACCATGGGGTAACGAAGTAAAGTGCCGTCTGTTTTTTTGTTGTACTTAACGGCATTGATAAATTGCTCCTCGGTATAATTACCAATACCCGTTTCTTTGTCCATTGTAATGTTACTTGACGGTACAATTTCTCCGTTTAAATTTAACAGCGGATTACCGCCACCGCAGTAGCCTTCTGATTTGGTGGGTTCCAATACATTCATGGTTTTAAAATCTTTGGAATGACAGGCAAAACAAGCAATCTGACCATCTACAATGTACTTGCCCAAAGCCACTAAGTCATTCGTATCCGGACGTTTAATTTCCTGCTCTGGTATAGGCAAAGGTTTAAATGCCACCCGACAGAGTAGCTTTGTTACAAAAGAAGGCTCAGAATCAGGAGCCTCATTTTCTGCCGCCTGAAGCGCATAACCATCAGAGCGCAACCAGGCAATAATATCCTTTAAGTCTTCATCCGCTACCAACGGGAACTTGGGCATGTATGGAGGAAGGTATTTTCCATCCGGCTTCAATCCTGTTCTTAAAAGTACGTACAACTCCCCGTCTGTCCATTTGCCTATACCTGCTTCTGGGTGATGA
>DATGWX010000348.1:0-8704 GCA_035299275.1 Bacteroidia bacterium | reverse complement strand
CATTCGTTACCAGATTTTGGCTTTTGAAATACTGCTTCTCCTGTTCATTGAGTGTGCGGGCCGAAATAATAAACCGAATACTGTCTTTCATCAGCGCATCGAACAAATCGGGTTCAGCACCAGGTGTATCATAAATTTTGTTCGTGGCCTTTAAACCTTCATAGGCTATTTGCTCTGAATCAATGAGCGGACCAAGTGTATAATCCACCATCACCTCGTCAAAACCAGGTCCCTGGTTTACAGGTGTGCGGTTACAAAAAATGGCTGAGCTGCATACCACAACCGCCATTGTACCCAAAAACAGTTTATTCATCCTCATGTTGTTTTACAATTCGTAATAACCTGTAGGTGCCATAAGCAAACACCACGGTGCCCAAACCAATGCGTTGCCACAGTTCAAGAAACTCAAAGTCTTTGGGGCTAAAAATAATATATCCGCCAAGACCCGCGTACACAAGTACCATGGCGTAGCTAAAGTACCTGAGCATATCCGGAGTTTTGGCGGACATAAAATATGTTGTTTAAACTTGTTTAACGCAACTGGAACAAGAAGGGCAGGTTAAACTGAACCCTTACTGCTTTCCCGTTTTGTTTTCCGGCTTTCCAGCCCGGCATTTTCTTTACTACATCAATGGCAGCTTCTTCACATCCCCAGCCAATTTTCTTGAGTGGTTTAATGTCAACAATACTACCGTCAGAGTTAACTACGAAAGAAAGTACCACACGTCCTTCAATGCCATTTTCTTTGGCCAAAGGCGGGTACACCAGATTCTTTTGTATGAACTCCATCATTTTCTCCACTCCGCCCGGAAACTCCGGCATCTGTTCTACAATCAGCAGGGGTGCCTGTTCTTCTTCAATCACCACGTTTTCTACCGGTGCATCATAAGAAACAGTATCACCTTCCACATCCTGTGTTCCGATAACTGCCGTTTTAATTTCTTCAATCTCGGCTACTTCCTGATCTACCTCTTCATCGGGTTTAATTACCGGAGGGGTGAAGTTTACCTGTTTCAATTCAGGTAATTTAATCTCAGGTGGTGGCGGTGGTGGTTTTTTCTCATCCATTGGTGGTGGCTCCATCAACTTGGCTTCTGTGATTTTTTTCACCACAACATCTTCATCTTCTTTGGGAGTGAGCGCCTTAATAATGGCGGGCAGGTAGAAGGCAAGCACTATAGCCGACACTGCAATTAAAAATGCAGTGAGCATAGTTTTATTGTACGTGGTACGCAAAACAAACGCACCGTAGTTTTTATTTCTGTTTTCAAATACCAGTTCCACCCTTTCAGGAGAAGTGGCATTGTCCCAGGAGGCTTTTAAAATACTCATACGTTTTCTTATTTAGTAGCTAAGCCTTCAATCATTTCTATTTCTTTTGGTGTGATGTCAACAATGGCGTAAGCTTTTATATCATTGATGTTCATCTCATCCAGAATGTCTACGATGTTACGGTATTTGGCATCCTTAAAAGGTTTAATCAGAATGGTTACACGCTCAGGCTCTCCCTTGGAGTTTACACGGCTTTCACATTCTTTCTTTTTAGTGATTATGGCTTTACGTATTCCGTTAGGTCCGTAATTCGCTGTTTCTACTTTTGGATCTTCAAAACCGAAGTAATAGTATGCCCGTTTTTCACTGAGCAAAATAGTCATAGCATTGGATGCTTTAATTTCCGGAGGATTGGGATTCTCAATCTGGTCATCCGGCATCATTACCTCCATGGCCTTGGGTTTATTAAGGGTTGTGGTAAACAGGAAGAACGTGAGCAGCAGGAACGCCAAATCCACCATGGGGGTCATATCCACATGGGTAGAGTGTTTCTTACTTCTTATTTTCTTACCTTTTTTATTACCACCACCGGAGTCTTGTACTTCTGCCATTGTGTATTATTCCTTTTCTAAGGTTGTAATGAGGTTAAATTTATTTACTTTAACTCCTTCAGTCTGTAAGGTGGTTATTACCTGATCCACTATTTTATAGTCAGATTTGGCATCACCTTTTATAGCATAACGGAAACCAATACCTAATCCGGTACGGGTTACCACTAGCCAGTCTTTTAATTCATTGTTGAGGGAGTCGCAGGGAATGCCTTCCTGAGTGATTTTTTGACGTTCATCAGAAGGCAAGGCAAGGAATGATTTCATTTTACTGAAAGGCATTCCAAAAGAGGAGGATATAGAGAACGTGGTCATTTCTTCCGGAGTAAGGTTGAGCCCTTTGGCTTCAGATAGTTTGCTGATAAGGTTGTAACGGGTATCTTGATTGTCCACGTTAAAAAACACCTTGCCATCATTGCTAACCAAAAGCGTTACCAAGTTCTCTTCCTTTACCACCAAATCAGAGGTTGAACTGGGTGTATCTACAATTACCGGTTCAGGAGCTTTGAACTTAGCTGAGAGCATAAAAAATGTTACCAGCAGAAATGCCAAGTCAACCACGGGAGTCATGTCCAGCGTGGGCTTTTTACGATGTGGTTTAACTTTAGCCATAATACTTTGTTTACTACGGATTAGTTTTTAGAAGAAGCAAAGGTTTGTACAATGCTGAAACCTGCTTCGTCAATACCGTGAGTAAGTGTATCAATTTTATTGGTAAAGAAGTTGTAGAAAATAATCGCTAAAGCTGAGGTACCGATACCCAGAGCGGTATTAATCAACGCCTCAGAGATACCTAACGCCAATGCTTCAGCGTTACCACCACCTGATTCAGCCAGAGCTGCGAATGAACGAATCATACCCAATACAGTACCTAACAGTCCTAACAGGGTAGCTACGGAAGCCAACGTTGAAATTACAACGAGGTTACGCTCCATCATAGGCATTTCCAATTGAGTAGCTTCTTCAATGTCTTTTTGAATGGCTAATATTTTTTTCTCTTTATCAAGTTCATTGTCTTTTTCCATTTCCTGGTATTTCACCAAACCGGCTTTGATTACATTGGCTACTGAACCTTTTTGCTTGTCGCACTCAGCCATGGCGGTATTGATGTCACGGCTTGACAGAAGAGATTTAATTTTACGTACAAACTGACTTACGTTACCATTGCCTTTTGCTTTTCCTAAGGTAAGTAATCTTTCTACAAAGAATACCCACACCATCAGAAAGCAGGAAATCAAAATAGGCACAACCAAACCACCTGTGTATACCATACCCATCATGTTACCTGATTTAGGTGAGTGTTTGGTTTCGGGGTCATTAAAATTGTCAGGGCTTCCTAATACAAAATAGAAAATAATGAAAGCTACCAGAATGGTGGCAGGGATAACGATTGCGGCAAAATTGCCAACGTTAGATTGTTTTGAATTGCTCATATTGTTTTATTTGTCGTTTTTATAGCTGTTTAAGGACTGCAAGTATAACAATCATTGATTTTATTTCTAAATAAATAAATTGTTAATTATACCTTTCGTCTGAAACCATGAACTGAACGGGAGAGTGACAGGAATAGTATGTTTAATTATAAGGTTAGACCGTTTTAGCCTATTTTTGCAAAATTTTTTACACATTGCTGACATTAAATAACATCACATTCGACTTCGGAAGCCGCGTTTTATACCAAAATGCCAACTGGCACATTAAGCCGGGCGAACGTATTGGTTTGGTGGGCCGTAACGGAACCGGTAAGTCGACCCTGCTGCGCATCATTACCGGAGATTATGCCCCTACCGGTGGTAGCATTTCCAAACATAAAGACCTGACTATAGGCTTTTTCAACCAGGATTTATTGTCTCTTGAAATTAACGACAGTGTTTTAAATCTGGCCATGTCAGCTTTCAGCCGGCAAATGCAGCTCATTAAAGAAATTGATGAGATAATTGCCAAACTGGAATACGACCACAGCGACCGCACCATTCAGCAAATGACTGATAAGCAGCAGGAGCTGGACCATTTGGATGGTTACAGCATTCAGGCTAAAGCAGAGGAAGTACTGGAAGGTTTAGGATTTAAAACCGCAGAACTGCAAAAACCCTACAAACAATTCTCCGGAGGTTGGCGTATGCGAGCCATGCTGGCCAAACTTATTTTGCAAAACCCTGATCTGTTGCTGCTTGACGAACCTACTAACCACCTGGACCTTCCCTCCATTGAGTGGCTGGAAGAATATTTGGAAGATTACGAAGGAACGGTAATTATTGTGTCGCACGACAGGTATTTCCTTGACCGCATGGTAACTAAGATTGCTGAAGTGGAATACCAGCGCATCAATCTATACACCGGCAACTACTCTGATTACCTCATTGAAAAATCAGAGCGGGAAGAATTGCAACAGGCGCGTTTCGAAAATCAACAGAAGATTCTTAAACAGCAGGAACGTTTTATTGAGCGTTTCCGGTCCAAAGCCTCCAAAGCTACTGCCGTGCAAAGCCGCGTGAAAATGTTGCAAAAGATTGAACGCGTAGAGGCCGTGCAAAAGAACAATGCCAATGTGCACTTCAACTTTAACTTCAGTCAGGCTTCGGGTAAAATTGTAGAAGAGTTCAAAAACGTAAGTAAATCCTACGGTGATTTGGATATTGTTCGAAATGCCACCATCAACATTGAACGCGGAGACAAGATTGCCCTCATCGGAGCAAACGGTTTGGGTAAATCTACCATCCTGCGCATGATTGACAATTCAGAACCCTTTAGCGGAGAAATAATTCACGGTTATAATGTTAAGCAAGCCTTTTTTGCCCAGCACCAGTTGGAATCTTTAAAGCTTACCAATAACCTGCTCGATGAGTTGCTCGACCATGCCCCCATGAAAACCGAAAATGAACTGCGCACAGTTTTGGGCTGTTTTTTGTTTACAGGTGAAGATGTGTTCAAGAAAATAAAGGTGCTTTCAGGAGGAGAAAAAAGTCGTGTAGCCTTAGCTAAGGTGCTGTTATCAGATGCCAACTTTCTGTTGCTTGACGAGCCCAGTAACCACTTGGACATGCAGGCTGTTAATATTCTTATCAGTGCATTACAAGACTATAGAGGCTCTTTGTTATTCATTTCCCACGACCGTTATTTCATTTCCAAAGTGGCCAACAAAATCTGGTACATTGAAAACAAGGAGCTGAAAGAATACCCGGGCACTTACCTGGAATATGAAGAATGGATGCTTAACCGCAAATGGAACGAGCGCGAGGAAGAAAGCAAAACAGGAGTGAAAAAACCTGCGGTGGTAGAACAAAAGCCCGCTGTTGAAGTGAATGATACCAAAGAAAAACAAAAGGCCCTCAAAAAACTGAACAATGAGTTTGCTGCTCTGGAAGAAAGCATTCAACAGGTAACGGACCGGAAAAAAGAAATGGAAATGGTATTTACACAACCCGAAGTAAGTAATGACGGGAATAAACTACGTACCCTGCAAATGGAATATGATGCGCTCAATACCCGTTTAGCTGAAATGAACGTTAACTATGAGCAACTTTTTAACCGCATTGTAGAATTAGAAAACGAACTTCAACAGGTTTCATCATGAAAGTAAACATTCTTCTTATAGCATTTTCGCTTTTAGCTCTTACCTCATCTGCTCAGGCTCCCAAACAAATGAGGTATGATAACTTTATTTATGAAGATGCCATAAAAACTGTTTTACTTTACAAAGGTGGTGGAAATGACCCCTACCCTGTTATTACTTTAGGTAGTGCTGAAACCCTGCAACTCAGTTTTGATGAACTGAAAACCAACAACGATTATTACCAATACACCTGGATTCACTGCAACTCTAAATGGGAACCCACCAACCTTTCTCAAAACGAATACCTCACCGGCATGAACATGGATAACATTAACGATATCCGTTTTTCTACCAACGCCCTCACCCGTTATGTGCATTACAATGTTTTTCTGCCCAATGAAAACATGCGCCCTCGTCTGGCCGGAAACTACATCATCAAAGTATTTCGCAACTATGATGAAAATGATGTAGTAATCACCCGCAGATGTTATGTGCTCAATCCTAAAGTAACGGTAAGCGCTACTGTTCGCCCGGCTACACTGGCCCAGCACCGCTATACCAAGCAGGAAATTGATTTTGAAATTAACTACAAGGGCTACTTTATTCCACAACCTTATCAGGATTTAAAAGTGACCCTGTTGCAAAATAACCGCCTCGACAATGCCATTACTGATTTAAAACCTCAGTTCATGACTAATGAGGTTTTGCAGTACAACTATGAACAAGGCAACCTGTTTGAAGGAGGTAATGAATTCCGGTGGTTTGATATCAGAAGTCTGCGAGGAGTGAGTCCGAACGTGCGCAGCAAAACCCGTGATACCGTTTACCATTGCTTGCTTAGTATTGATGAGAGCCGCGCTTCAAAAGTATACATGAACTGGATTGACTTTAACGGACGCAGAGTAATTGACAACAAAGATTTGGGCAACTCAGACGTAACCGGAGATTATGCCTGGGTAAACTTCTACCTGAGCAGCATGAGCAAAATGGCTGAAGGCGATGTGTACCTGTTTGGCGAGTTTACAGATTGGCAGATTCAGGAGCAATTCAAAATGCGCTACAACAAAAGCAAAATGCGCTATGAAACCGATTTACTGCTTAAGCAAGGACGGTACGAATACATTTATGTAGTACCCGATGAGAACAATAAACCCAATGAAACACCTTTGGAAGGTGCACATTTCGAAACCGAAAATGATTACCTCATTATGGTGTACCACCGCAACCAGCAATTTAATTTTGATGAACTCATCGGTATGGCAATGGTGAATTCAGGAGTATTAAAGCGTTGAGTACATGCACCCCAAAAGCGTTTCCATTACCGACTTCACCTATGAACTCCCTGACTCACGCATAGCACTATTCCCTTTAGCAAAACGAGATCAGTCGCGTTTGTTGCACTACCAAAACGGGGCTATTTCGCACCACCTTTTTTCTGAACTGCCCGGGTTGCTTCCCGATTCTAGCTTGCTGGTGTTCAACAACACCAAAGTCGTACAGGCCCGTTTACATTTTCAAAAGGCCAGCGGCACCCAAATAGAAATTATGTGTTTGGAGCCGGTTGCCCCGCACCATATTTTTGAACTTGCCTTTCACGTAAAACAGGAATGCACCTGGAAATGTATGGTGGGCAATGCCAAACGTTGGAAGAATGAAACGCTTACTAAAACCATACAACACGGCCAAGAAACTATTGAACTTATGGCTACCTTACAAGAGCGTCAGGACGACCATTTCCTCGTCAAATTCAGTTGGACTCCCCCACACATTTTGTTTGGAGAATTATTATCATTAGCTGGTGTACTTCCGCTTCCACCTTACCTTAACCGCGAGGCTACCGAAACAGATATACAACGTTATCAAACCGTTTATGCCAAGGAAGATGGTTCAGTAGCTGCCCCCACAGCCGGCCTGCACTTTACTCCTCAGGTACTGGAACAACTTTCTTCAGCACGTCACACCGTAAACTATGTTACCCTGCATGTGGGTGCAGGTACATTTAAGCCTGTTAAATCGGTTACCATGGAAGACCACCACATGCACAACGAAAAGTTTCAGGTAAATAGGCGGGTGTTGGAAAATCTCATCGCCCCCCGTTTTCAAAAAACGGTTGCTGTAGGTACTACCTCGCTTCGTACCCTCGAAAGCCTGTATTGGTGCGGAGTAAACTTGCTGGAAGGCAAAAAGACTAACTTACAGGAAATATGCATAGGCCAATGGGAACCATACGAAAGTGTGGCAAATTATACTTTACCACAGAGTATTGGGGCAATTATCCGGCAAATGGAAAGTGAACAAACTGATTCGATCAGCGGGGAAACACAGTTACTTATTGCACCCGGCTACCAATTTAGGGTTGTTGATGGAATAGTCACTAATTTCCACCAACCAGGCAGCACATTGTTATTACTTATTGCTGCCTTTATTGGCAAAAACTGGGAGAAAGTTTATACAGAAGCGTTGGATAAGGAATACCGTTTTTTGAGTTATGGTGACAGCTCCTTGCTGTGGCGGAAATAAACAGTTTCTGACTATTATTTTAATAATAGTTTCTCAAAGTGTAATGACCAATAATTTCAATATCAAACAGTTAATATACATCAAGCAAACCAACACTATAGGTCAAAACTATCTCTCCTTAACTGATAATAGTGTACCGGCAGCCATCCTCACTTACCTTATTCTTTGAAAAATTATTTTGTAAATAGTTTTGTAAAATAAATAAAAAATAACTATTTTCGCTACATAAATATTCCCACATAAGAATAATTATCAATATGGCAGGTAAGCGTCCTACTCCGGCTCAGGCTCAAGAGAAACTCAACGAACTGGGTTTGAAAATTACACATCCCCGGATTGTGATTTATAACGCGCTGCTTAACTTGAGAGATCATCCTACGGCAGAGAATATTTACAAGAACATTCACAAGCAAAACCCCAGTATTTCCTTAGGTACCGTGTATAAAACACTGGAGACTTTTTGTAACATCGGGCTCATCAACAAGGTAAAGTCTGCTGAAGACAAGGTACGCTATGACATTCGTACTGACAACCACAACCATCTTTATTGCACCCGAACTGACAGGATTATTGACCTTTACGATGAGGAACTGAAAAAAGTAATCGAAAAGTTTTTTGCTAAAAATCAGCTGAACAATTTTAAGGTCAATGAGGTTCAGTTACAAATAATGGGTGAAGTGATTAATGATGAAGTAGAGGAATTTTATGTGCTGCGTTCAGGCACAGAAATTGAAGAGGAGGAAAATCCGGA
>DATGWX010000347.1:0-2273 GCA_035299275.1 Bacteroidia bacterium | reverse complement strand
GTTGGTGGTACAGGTTTGTTTCGGTCAGCTGACGGATTTTCCACTTCAACCAAAACATCTTGGGTAGGCGGTTATGCAGTAAATACCAAGCGGCCCGATTTTCAGGTATACCCCAATCAACACCCCGACCAACACGGTGTGATATTTTATCCCTCTTCACCTAACCGCATGATTTCTGTTCATGACGGAGGTATATCACGTACCGAAAATTGTTTAGCACAACCCTTGGTTTGGCAATCTTTGAACAGAGGGTACCTTACTACGCAATTCTATTCTGTGGCTATTGACAGGCAAAGTACCAATGATGTTATTATTGGCGGATTGCAGGATAACGGAACATTATATTCAGGGGTGAACAACGTGCTTAACAACTGGGAACTTTCACTTACCTACGATGGAGGATATTGTTTTGTAGGGGCCAATGCACAGGAATATTATATGGCGGCACAACAAGGCAGAGTTTTTAGAATGAAGTTGGATAACACAGGGAAGCGCATACAATCAGCCCGCCTTGATCCTGCCGGTATTTTGCGTGATGATTATGAATTTATCAATCCGTATACACCTGATGCCAACAACTGGAATATTTTGTATCATCCCACCGGAAGAGCGGTATGGCGCAACAGTGATGTATCGGCTATTCCGTTGAGTACTTCATTAGATACCAACCGCACTTTACTTAATTGGCAGAAGTTAAGTAACACCCAATTGGCCGATTCCACTGAAGCCATTACAGCCATTACCAGTGCAAAAAATTCAATGGGTACTTTGTATTACGGAACAAGCAAAGGGCAGTTGTTTAAAATTAACAATGCTCAATCCGGAGATCCAGTGCCTTCCAACATCAGCGGAAGTAATTTTCCGGGAGGATATATTAATTGTATTACCGTTGACCCGGATAATGCAAATAAATTGTATGCCGTGTTTACCAACTACTCAGTGCTCAGTGTTTTTGAAACAACAGACGGTGGTGCTACTTGGGTACCGGTTTCAGGTAATCTGGAGCAAAATGCAAACGGTACAGGAAACGGCCCTTCGTGCAGGTGGATGACCATAGTGCGGGTGAACGGGCAAAAACTATACTTTCTTGGAACCAGTACCGGTCTCTATGCCGCTGATTCCATTGTGGGAATGAATACCACGTGGATTAAACAATCTCCGTCATTGATAGGCAGCAATATTGTTACGATGATGGATTACCGGGAAACGGATAATCGTATTGCTGTTGCCACATTCGGGGCAGGAATGTTCAATGCACGGCTCAATAATAAATGGAACATTACTTCGGTAAAGAAAACCAAAGAATTGGTAGCGATGCAGTTTTACCCTAATCCGTGTAAAGATCAATTGCACATAAAACATCAGATGAGTGGCAATAATCTGCGCGCACTTATTTATGATTTAAACGGCCGGTTATTGTTGCAGGCTCCGGTTGAAAGTTCTTCATTTGATTTGCCGGTTAAACAACTGGCTAAAGGTAATTACGTGCTTATATTGAGGTCGGAAAATGCCAGCGACAGTCGCATATTTAACAAAGAGTAACTTAAATGAAATTTAAATCTGCCTACTATTGGATTTGTGTAACACTTTCCTTGTTGCTGTTATTTGCCTGTATTTTTTGGAGAGAACGAATTTACGGTGACTCATCAGCACTATTATTCTGGATAGTGAATGGCCATGAGTTTATAACGGCACATAACCGCCCCACTGTTTTAGTGATAGAGTACATTCCGTTGTTGATGAGTTATGCTCATTTACCACTCAGGGATATTATCATAGGTTTTTCTGTGGGTGAATGGCTGTGGTATGCCCTGTGTGTAGCCGCTTTACTTTTTATTTTTAAAGATGCGAAAGCAGCTATAGGTGTATTGCTGGTGTACCTTATTGGTATACGCTACAATTATTTCAATCCTGTTTCAGAACTTACGCTGGCTGTACCTTTTGTTTTTATGTTTTTCAGTTTTGTTCACCGCACAGCTCACTGGCATGTTAAGCAGTATATCATAGCCACGCTTCTGATGAGTGGTGTAATTTTTTCGCACCCGCTCCACATGTTGCTTTTTCCGGCACTCTACATATTTGACAGGATAGTGCGTAAAGAATACACTCTGCCGTTTATTGTTCTGTTTTTTTTACTATTGGTGCTGGAAGGAATCAGGTACCTCTTGTTGGATAATTATGACCGCAGCCCCATGCAGGCCCAGCAGCAAAGCACTACGCTGGCAGAGTTTCGTGAAAAATTTCTGAGACCGGCATACTATAAAGATGCAGGT
>DATGWX010000346.1:0-2409 GCA_035299275.1 Bacteroidia bacterium | reverse complement strand
GAATGTCTTCTTTTTTACCGGCACCGTTAATTACAGTGGTGTTGTCTTTATCGATGTTTACTTTCTCCGCTTTACCTAAGTAAGTGAGGTCAGCATTTTCTAATTTGAAACCACGCTCTTCGCTGATAACTGTTCCACCGGTAAGGATGGCGATATCTTCCAGCATAGCTTTTCTTCTGTCGCCAAAGCCGGGAGCTTTAACTGCAGCAATTTTTAAAGCACCACGAATTTTGTTTACTACCAAAGTAGCCAGTGCTTCACCTTCGATGTCTTCAGCAATAATTACCAAAGGCTTTCCGGTTTGTACCACTTGCTCCAGAATAGGCAGCAATTCTTTCATGTTGCTGATTTTTTTATCGTAAATCAGGATGAAAGGAGCATCCATATCCACTTCCATTTTCTCAGCATTGGTTACAAAGTAAGGAGAGAGGTAACCGCGGTCAAACTGCATACCTTCTACTGTTTTTACTTCAGTCTCGGTACCTTTTGCTTCTTCCACAGTAATTACGCCTTCTTTACCCACCTTGGCCATTGCATCAGCAATCAGTTTTCCGATTACTTCATCATTGTTGGCAGAGATAGAAGCTACTTGTTGAATTTTCTGGTTATCGTCACCCACCTTTTGTGATTGAGATTTCAGATTCTCCACAACAGCCAGTACAGCTTTATCAATACCGCGTTTCAGGTCCATAGGATTGGCACCTGCAGCCACGTTTTTTAAACCTGCCGTAACAATAGCCTGAGCCAAAACAGTAGCCGTTGTTGTTCCGTCACCTGCCTGATCAGCAGTTTTAGAAGCAACTTCTTTTACCATTTGTGCACCCATGTTTTCAACCGGGTCTTTTAATTCAATTTCTTTTGCAACAGTTACACCGTCTTTAGTTACAGCCGGTGAACCGAATTTTTTATCAATAACTACGTTACGTCCTTTTGGACCTAAGGTTACTTTTACTGCGTTTGCCAAAGCATCAACGCCACGCTTTAATCCATCGCGTGCTTCCAGGTTATAAGTGATTTTTTTTGCCATGATTTTTTAATTTTAAAAGTAGGAGGGGGATTAGATAATAACTGCGAAAATGTCGGTCTCACGCATAATGAGGTAATCTTTACCTTCAACGGTTACTTCAGTGCCTGCATACTTGCCGTACAAAACAGTATCACCGGCTTTAACAGCAGGTTTGTTGCCTTTTTCATCCATTTCGCTGATGGAAACAACCGTTCCTCTTTGTGGCTTCTCTTTCGCGGTGTCGGGGATAATGATGCCTGAAGCAGTTTTTTCTTCTGCGGGGGCAGGTTGAACAATAACTCTGTTCTGGGTTCCTGCAATTGGTTTTAAGGATACTGACATATGCTTGTTAATTTTTAGATGTTTTATTGATGTGTCCTACCTTATCACGCCTTATGCCAAAGGGGTTTTGGTGACATTTTTGTCCGTAGGGCTGACAATTCTGACAGTATCATTCGGGCTGAACTGACAACATGAAGGATGTGTTAAGAACAGGTGAAATCGCCTTGCTTTTTTAACTGTTTGACATTTAGTAGCATACGCCCATTTGTGCTGCGCATGCAACCTTTAGGGGCAAAAAGACCATTAGTGATAAGAGCTCAGGTAGTATAGAAGATTAACCTTGGGGCGGGACTGAAACAAATAAGTAAGAATGCGTTACTTTGTTTTTTGAAATCCCGTTTCAGTAATGAAACCAAACACTGCGTATAGTGAGGTACACCGATGATGAATTGATTGAAGGCTGTTTGCGGGGAGACCGCAAGCTACAAAAAGCCTTATACGAGAAGTACGCCTCGCGTATGCTGGGTGTATGTCTGCGCTATGCAGAGCATCGGGAGGAAGCAGAAGACATGTTGCAGGAAGGTTTTATAAAAGTGTTTCACAGCATTTCAACGTATGAGAAAAGAGGCTCTTTTGAGGGCTGGATACGCAGGGTGATGGTGTTTACCTCCATCAATATTTACAAAAGCCGTTTGCGCAATTACAAAGAAGAGCAAATGACGGAGTACTTTGATGAGCCGGTAAATGAAAATATCATCGACCGACTTTCAGCCAAAGAAATAGTAGCACTGATACAACAACTGCCCGAAGGATACCGGATTATATTTAACCTTTTTGCAGTGGAAGGTTACACACACAAAGAAATAGCAGAAGAACTGGGTATAGCCATAGGCACTTCCAAATCGCAGTTTGCCAGAGCACGTGGTTATTTACAACAATTGATATTTAAGCAAAACAAGGAATTATATGAACAGCTCGCCCGATCAGGATAAATTTTTAGGGCACATCAGCAACAAGGTGCATGATTATGCCGAAGAACCCTCAGCCGGACTTTGGGATAAGCTCGATGCGCGCATACCTGAGCATATACCGCAACGCAGGAAGCGCGTATTGTGGTGGAT
>DATGWX010000345.1:0-3507 GCA_035299275.1 Bacteroidia bacterium | reverse complement strand
TGAATGTATACGTTCCCTACCTTATACGCTCCTTTGGCTTCCCGCGAAAAAACCTCCCATTTCACATCGCGTAGTACACTCAGGTGTTTCACCACGGTAGTATCGCTGTGTGCGGGCAAGTATACAGAAATGTGTCCGTGATTACTGATCTCCTTATTGCGCACATCAGCACGTATTACGGGCCGGTGAATGAAGGTGTCAAACGAATCAAAATGAAACCCGAAGTGGTGACTGGCCGGTGCGTAGTTTTTTAAAACGCTTTCTGCAAACAAATTCTTTTTCGCAGGCCGGGGAGATTTTTTGGAAAGGTAGGATGCCTGATGACTTAGCGCAACACAGGTTTTGCCTTTCAGTTTACAGGCCCAGGCAGTAAGGGGTTCAAAGTCGTTTATGATTAAGTCGTAGGCATGAACCGGAAATTCCACAATGTCTTTCATCAGCGTAATGGGCCTGAAATTTTTCACTGTATCCACAATGGCAATGTTACCGTGTGTACCAAAGGTAAATCCCAATCCGTGCTTTTTGTATTTAACCAGATACGGCAACTGAACGCTTGACTGTGTTCCGCTTACCAGCAAATCTACTTCTCCGTGCGGAGTCAGGTACGGTATAATTTCTTTGGCCCTGCTCAGGTGTCCGTTACCCGTTCCCTGTATGGCGTATAATATTTTCATAGAGCACCGCTATTTCAGGTATATTCAGTTTTTCGTTTTCCTCCGCATCTTCTTGTTGGACCACATAATCGGTGGCATAGGTAAAAAGTTTCCACTCTTTGTTGTGGTATTCTAAGGCCGTTAGGTTTTCTATCCAATCGCCAGAGTTGAGGTACAACACGCTTCCCTTATCGTTGCTGTATTGTGCAATAACAGGTTGGTGAATGTGGCCGCAAATCACGTAATCGTATCCGTTTTCAATGGCAATGTCGGTGGCCGTTTGTTCAAAATCTCCTATAAACTTGATGGCACTTTTTACACTGTTTTTAATCTTTTTAGATAAAGAGATTTTACCGCGCCCCAGTTTACTGCTCAGGTAATTGACTACACCGTTTATAAGAATTAATGTATCATATCCCACAGCGCCCAGCTTGGCCAACCACCTGGAGTGTTTCATGGTTACGTCAAAAATATCTCCGTGAAATATCCAAGCCTTTTTGCCGTCAATATCCAGTTTGAGTTTGTTGTCAATTTCCAGATTACCTACACTGAATTCACCAAACTTTCGCACCAGTTCATCATGATTGCCGGTGAGGTAATAGACTT
Organism: Bacteroidia bacterium; assembly: GCA_035299275.1. Classification (GTDB taxonomy): domain Bacteria; phylum Bacteroidota; class Bacteroidia; order UKL13-3; family UKL13-3; genus JAGPCK01. Next base: position 2,248 of record DATGWX010000345.1, on the reverse strand, counting down.
TAGTGCCGGTGGCTAATAATTTAAAAATGCGCTGTACCACCTTCATGTGCGAATCGGGCCAGTAGTATTTGCTGAATTGCCAGATGTCTATGATGTCTCCGTTAAGTACCAATGTTTCGGGCTCAATGGATTTGAGGTAGCGGTTGAGTTCTTTGGCATGGCAGCCGTATGTTCCTAAATGAACATCAGAAATTACTACCAGTTGGACTTTTCTTTTTATCACTATACAGATAGTTTAAGCTATCCGTATACAAAAATGGGTTGCCCGTGTTAGCAGTACATTAATGCAACATCATTCTTTTATTACTACTTGTTTCGGGTAATGTAGATTTTCGCCTTGCCCTGGTAATCGTATATGAGCAGACTATTTCCATACTGGTCAATGGGCAAATCTGCCGGCTCATAATTGTACATGCGCTCACCGGGAGGGAGCTGTAAAGTAATTCCCTTAGCACGCACAGGTATATTTACTTCAATGGTGTCCATTGTTCGGCTGAATTCTACCTGATCTCTGGCACTCCACCAATCGGCAAAGTTTCCCAGTGAACCAATCCAGGCAAATTCTTTAACCGCATCCACCAGTTGTTGTTGAAACTGCATTTTTACTGAAGTGTCGGGTCGTAATGAAAGCACCATCATGCCTCCGTAGTTGGCAATACTGTAGGCCATATCTATGGTGGCCGATATACTGCTTTGCAGACTTTTTATTCCTTGGTCATCATCAATAGTAACCGGAAACTCAAATGTTTCTACTTCCTGACTGATGTCGTAGTTGTAGTTTAGTCGGTAAGGCAGGTGAGAAAGCACCTTATCGCTGGTAATGGATGAGCTGTAGGCAAAGGAGTTGGCCTGCAGCAACTGCGGCATAGAACGCGGTATCTGATGATCGGGCGCACGGAAAGATTTCATTTCATAGTTGCCCAACAGTTTTTCAAGCAGGTATTTGGCTACCCGCGTTTCACCCATTAAGGTGGCGTTGTAGGTTTTTTTCTCGCTTTGTACAAACGGGGTGTAATCGGGATATTTTTCAATTCCTTTTCCCACTGAGTTGTTGGCAAAGCGGTTGTTGGCTGATACTCCCTGTGTGCCTACCTCCATGTTCCAGCCAACCAACAGCTTCAGAATATCGGTAAGGTGGGGACGCAAATATGCTTCTCCGTTATAGTCGTTAATGTATTTGGCCTGTACAAAAAAGCTGGAAGTAAAACCGTCTCTTCTTTCCCGCGCAGCTACTTTAACGGCATGCAACAACTCTTGTTTGGTGTTGATGTTGTGGGTGAGTATAAGCGACATCTGTTTGTTGTGGGGCACCGTGCCCAAAACAACGGCAGAGGTACACTGGGTGAGGTAAATGTTTTTTATAAGGCTCAGCAACACATCAGATGAGGGTTCAAACTTTCCTTCGCCCAGCGGAGAAATGGTAAAACGTGTGTTGCTGTAGGAGCGCTGCAAAAAGTACCCCAAATCAAACCCGATAAGGTAAGAGCGCCCTATGGCATAAGGTTTTACTATAACAGCCGGAGTGTTGTCTTCGTAATACGCTATGGGTTCATTCTTTACATTGTAATAGGTGTTGGTGGCAATGGGGTCAACTCCGCGCTCCTTATTGCCCAGCCTGATCATCCAGCCGCTCTCTGCTTTCAGGTACTCATTTTCCTTTGCCTTGCGGTTAAACCGTATTTCGTAACGCTGAATCGAGGCCTTGCTTTCTGTATAGCCAAAAACTTCTTTGAGTCCGTCTGAAGGCGTGCCGGTGGCCATAAGCACTCCACCGTTGAGCGGGTGTTGCGCTATGAGCTTCAACGCATCCTGCCGCAGGTATTTACCTGAAAGCTCCGGATACACCATTACAATCTGGTGCCTGAGTGCAGCCTTGTAGTTTTGAGTAATCAAAAAAGGAACGCCTATGGATTTTAATCCGTGGGCCAGAGCCAACCAGGAAGAGTTGGTGTCGGTAACCAATATGGCTATGCTGCTGGTTCCGCCCTTGGCAAATTTTTTCCAGGAGGTGAATGATTCGGCCGGTAATGCGGTACCTTCAGCCGGACCAACAATAGTGTCATAGCTGATGATCTCTTCTGTTTTTACTTTGTAGATGCCCGTTTCATCTGGATGATACATTTTACGGTATAGCCACCAGAGGAACAAAATAACAAAGCCGGAATAAAGTACAATTTTCTTAAGCACGAGGTAGGATGTTTTGTGACAAACTTATGTGGTTTTTATGTTTATGGCCTTGTCAATTCGA
>DATGWX010000344.1:0-3269 GCA_035299275.1 Bacteroidia bacterium | reverse complement strand
ACAAGTCAATTCGCTATACCATAGGGGTGGATAGTTTACGCAATGTTTCAGGAGCACAAACGGGAGCACTTGACCCGGCAGCCGGAATGTTCTGGACCTGGAGCAGCGGGTACATTCAGTTTAAGGTGGAAGGTTCCGTTGTTAACCCGGCCGGAGATTTCATTTACCATGTTGGCGGATTTCAGGGGCCCTTTAACCCTTTAAGTACATCCGTTACGGGTTTCAATCAGTCGCTCCGCATTTCTACAGGTGTCACAAAAAAGCTTAACCTGAAGGCCGATGTTCTGGAGGTGTTTAGCTCACCCGCAGTATGGGAAATATCTTCTGTACTTACCATAATCAACAGCGATGGTAACTCAAAACAGTTGGCCAACAACTATGCTGACATGATTAAGTTTATTTCTATAACCGATTAATTTTTTGAATATGAAGTACCATTTATTTGCCCTCATTTTGTTGTTAAGCGTATTGTCTTGCCGTCAAAAAGAAGTGGAAGAAACCACCCCTCCTGTATACAATGGTGGGCTCAATATTAACCTGAATCATTTGGTGGATACCAACACCCTGCACCTGGATACTACCTGGTATGTAAATGCAGTGGGCGATAGCATGCGGGTAAGCTTATTGCGCTACTACATTTCAAACATCACGTTGTTAAAGGGCACGCAAAGGTGGAAAATAAACAACAGTTATTTTATAGTGGATGAATCTATGCCGCTAACCAAAACCATTCAACTGAGAAATTTACCGGGCGCGGAGTTTGACGGCATTGAATTTATCATTGGAGTTGACAGTGCCCGAAATATGTCGGGTGCACAAACGGGGGCACTCGACCCGCAAAATGATATGTTCTGGAGTTGGGCCTCAGGGTACATTTTCTTCAAAACAGAAGGATATTACAGAGATAGTGTGGAAAGAGGTTTCAGCATTCATGTGGGGGGATATAAATACCCCAACAATGCCATTCGTACAGCAACTATTAGTTTTGGTTCACAGAAATTGTATTTGGGTGCAGGCTTAAAACAACTGAATTTGAAAGCAGATTTGAACGAGATGTTTAAAACCCCGCTCGCACTTTCACTAAAGAATATTTACAGTATTCATGAACCCGGTGCCAATGCAGTAAAATATGCAGATAACTATGCCGATATGTTCAGCTTTGGTTCCATTCAATGAGCAAATGGTTGGCGTTACTTTTACTTTTAATTGTTGCAGCCTGTAAGGAAAAGGTTCAGTCACCGCAGTACACAACGCTTGCATTACCGGCACATTTCCCGCCACCGGTGTATTCTTTTCAGGATAATCCGCTCTCATCAGAAGGAATAGCTTTAGGCAAACAACTGTTTTATGACCCTTTGCTTTCATCAGACAGTACTGTTGCCTGTGCCTCATGTCACCACCTTGAAATGGCGTTTAGTGACGGAGGAAAAGGTTTTAGCACAGGTGTTAACGGAAAACAGGGGAGACGTAATGCCCCGGGTGTTTTTAATGTATTGTGGCATCCGCACTTTATGGCTGACGGAGGTGTGAATCACCTGGAAGTAATGCCCCTTGCCCCCATAACGGATACACTGGAGATGAATGAAAAAATCAGTACAGTGAACCAAAAAATTCAGCGCAGTAAGTTTTATCCGGCTTTGTTTAAAACAGCGTTTGGCAGCGACAGTATTACTACCCGTAAAGTGATGTTGGCGCTGGCCCAGTTTATGGGCAGTATCATCTCGGCTGATGCACGGTATGATCAGGTAAAAGCGGGGAAAGCAAAATTTACACAGGAAGAAAAACAAGGAGAAAAACTTTTTATGCAACAATGTTCAGGTTGCCACAGTGGGGTTTTGTTTACTGATTTCAGTTTTCGCAACAACGGACTCAGCACTGATTTTTCTGACCCGGGCAGAGCACGCGTAACCAGTAACGAAAGTGATAAAGGAAAATTTAAAGTACCCTCTTTGCGTAACGTAGCGCTCACAGCACCCTATATGCACGATGGCCGTTTTGCATCATTAAACGAAGTGTTGAATCATTACCGTAACCCGATGAAACAATCGGCTACGTTAGATAAAGAACAACTTAGTAAAATCGATTTGTCAGATGAGGAATCCAAAGCAGTAATTGCATTTTTACATACTCTTACTGATTCAGGCTTTATTCGCAACCCGGCTTTTTTGCCTTAGTTGGAGGTTAAGCGTACCTCTTCAATTTTTTGTGTGAGTTGATTGATGCGAAAGGCAACAAAGTAAATGGGTATTTCATCTGCATCATATACGCCAAAAGTTTGTGAGTAGCCGTGGTTGGTTTCTGAAGCGTGGTTAATCGCATATTTTTTGGGCAACTTCATGTTACTTTTTAACGCCTTGTTGACTTGCGCAGGAGAATAGTTGTTGTCGGTACCGTCAAATACGAACAAAACCTCATCTGCCAGAAAAGGAGTTAAATCAAACTTTTTGAGTGCGCTTTGCAGCTGAGGCGTTTTATTGTAATTCTCAAATTCTTTGATTTTATCTTGAGCACCGGCAGCAAAAGCAGTCAGCATAAAAGAAAAAAGAAGCCATTTTTTCATAAAGGGGAATAAAAATTTAGTGCAATTATGCAGAGAATTAACGCATGAAGTCAAGCGGTAGTGTTACAAAAAATTGACATATTCCGGTAATTGCTTGCTTATTGTTCAAAAACAGAGGTTTGCGTTATACATTTCGGGCCTGAAATTTGCCAACACTACCGTTATGCGTTTATATAAGGCTAAAATTATTTCTCTCGGAGTGCTTTTATTCCTGTTAGGGCTCATGCAGCTGTTTACTTTCAGCAGCCCTACAGAGCAGGATAAGTTTCAGGGGGAATTCAACAAACATTACCGCATTTTTTCCATTAACCTGCCGCAGAATATTGATTTTGCCGGTGAACGTTTACCCATGCATGATTTTGAAGTGCGCGAAAGACTCGACAAAGAATTACTGGTAAATACCTATTGGCAGTCCAACACCTTATTAATGCTCAAAAAAGCCAACCGTTATTTTCCGGCCATTGAGCGTTCTCTCAAAAAGCACGGTATTCCTGAAGATTTTAAATACCTCTGTCTGGCTGAAAGCGGGTTGAGTATTGTTACATCTCCCGCAGGTGCACAAGGCTACTGGCAGTTTATGGAAGAGACCGGTAAAAAATTCGGGTTAGAAATTACAGAGGAAATAGATGAGCGTAATCATCTGGAAAAAGCTACTGAAGCAGCTTGCAGGTACCTTAAAGAGGCCTACCGCGAATTCGGTAACTGGACC
>DATGWX010000343.1:0-2103 GCA_035299275.1 Bacteroidia bacterium | reverse complement strand
ACGCCTAAAATGCAGGCCGACCGCTATAAGATTCACGATATTGAAGTGCTTGTGGATAGAATTGACGTAAACAATGGTTCAGCCACACGCGTTGCCGAGGCAGTAAAAACTGCTTTGCGAATAGGAAAAGGTATTATGATGGTAAGCGATGAGGCGGGTAAAAAAGTGAGCCATTTCAGCCGTTACCTCATGGATCCTGTTTCCGGTATTTCATATGATGAACCACAACCCAACTCCTTTTCATTTAACTCACCTTATGGCTATTGTCTTACTTGTGACGGGCTGGGCGTAGTGAGTGATATTGAAGAGAAGGCTATCATACCCGATCCTAAGAAAAGTATTAATAAGGGGGCATTAGCACCTCTGGGAGAATTCAGGGAGAACTGGACCTTTATGCAGTTGCGTGAATTGGCTAAACAACATAAATTCAGTTTGGCTGATCCTATTGAAAAAATCCCTAAGGAAGCATTGAATATCATTTTGCACGGAAGTGATGATCCGTTAAAAGTGCAGTACACCTTCAGCAGCGGTTACCAGCAGGAGTACAGCAGCAACTGGGAGGGCTTGATTCCGCTTATTAACCGGCATTACCACGAGAAAAGTTACGATGCCATATACAAGTGGGCCGAAGAGTTCATGTCCATTCGCGAATGCCCCGGATGCAACGGTAACCGTTTGAAAAAAGAATCCCTCTTTTTCAGAGTAGATGGTAAAAATATTGCTGAACTGGCTCGTATGGATATCAGCCAGCTGGCTGTATGGTTTGATGATATTGAAGAACGCCTTTCCGAAAAACAACGTACCATAGCTGCTGAAATACTTAAGGAAATCCGTTCACGCATAAGCTTTTTGCTTGATGTGGGTTTAACTTACCTTACACTTAATTCACCCTCTAAAACTCTTTCAGGCGGAGAGGCCCAGCGTATCCGTTTAGCCACTCAAATCGGTTCGCAGTTGGTAGGTGTTTTATATATTCTGGATGAACCCAGTATTGGTTTGCATCAACGCGATAATGAACGTTTGATTAAATCACTCAAAGATTTGCGTGATTTGGGTAACTCGGTTATTGTGGTGGAGCACGATAAGGATATGATACTGGAAAGTGATTATGTGCTGGATATGGGACCCGGGGCAGGTATACATGGTGGGCATATTGTGGCCAAAGGTGAGGTGCCGGTATTTATGAGCCAAAGAAGTACTACAGCCGATTACATAAGTGGTGTACTCAAAATTGAAGTGCCTTCCAAACGCAGAAAAAGCAACGGGAAAAAACTCTCCATTAAAGGGGCCACAGGGAACAACCTTAAAAACGTAAGTGTTGATTTTCCTTTAGGAACACTCATTTGTGTTACGGGAGTTTCAGGTAGCGGTAAATCAACGTTGATTAATGAAACATTATACCCTATTCTGAATCAGTATTTTTATCATTCACATCAAAAACCTCTTGCGCATAAAAGTGTGCATGGTTTAGAAAACGTAGATAAAGTAATTGAAATTGACCAAAGCCCTATAGGTCGCACACCACGCAGTAATCCGGCAACGTATGTAGAAGTGTTCAGTGATATCAGAAATTTGTATGCTGAACTGCCGGAATCTAAAATACGTGGCTATAAGCCCGGACGTTTTTCTTTTAATGTCAAAGGTGGCCGTTGCGAAACCTGTCAGGGTGGTGGTATGCGGGTAATTGAAATGAATTTTTTACCTGATGTACACGTTAAGTGTGAAACCTGCGGAGGAAAGCGTTACAACAAAGAAACACTTGAAGTTCGCTACAGGGGTAAGTCCATCAGTGATGTGTTGGATATGCCTATTGAGCAGGCGGTACAATTTTTTGAAAACACACCACACATTCTGCGTAAAATACAAACACTGCACGATGTTGGTTTAGGTTACATAACACTGGGTCAACAAAGCACAACACTTTCAGGTGGAGAAGCACAACGTGTAAAGCTGGCTACTGAGTTAAGTAAACGCGATACAGGTAATACGTTTTATATTCTGGATGAACCAACCACGGGTTTGCATTTTGAAGATGTGCGTGTGCTGTTGGATGTATTGAATAAGCTGGTAGAAAAAGGCAACACGGTATTGGTGATAGAACAC
>DATGWX010000342.1:0-10799 GCA_035299275.1 Bacteroidia bacterium | reverse complement strand
TAGATGTGATTAAAGTAGCTGACCATGTTATTGATTTGGGCCCTGAAGGTGGCAAACATGGTGGTGAAATTATCGCACAAGGAACACCTGAGGAAGTTTGTAAAGTAAAGGCAAGTCATACTGCCCGTTTCCTCAAAAAGGAACTGGGTTTTTAAAGCGCTAGTGTTTCAGTGGTCGTTTTTTGAGCATTCCACCTTTGGTGTCTTTTACGCTGTTCATTACCACAAATGCATTGGGATCAATTTTTTGTATCTCGGTGTTTAAACGGTTTAACTCCAAACGGGTAATAACGGTATAAATAATATCCACTTCCCTTGATTCTCCGGTTTTACCGTATCCTCTTTTCCCGCTGTACACAGTTAACCCTCGCCCCATGTGGTTGATAATCATTTTGCGTATAGATTCACTATGAGAAGAAACGATGGTTACACCGGTGTATTCCTCAATACCTTCAATAATAAAGTCGAGCGTTTTGGAGGCAGACAGGTAAGTAATCATGGAATACAGTGCAATTTCAATCGAAAGCAAATAAGCAGCAGCGGAAAATATCATGATGTTAATGATGATGATAATGTCTCCGATGGTGGTACCTACTTTACGACTTAAGTAAATAGCCAACACTTCAGTGCCATCAATTACTGCGCCTCCCCTTACTGACAACCCAATACCTGCTCCAAGAAAGAAACCACCGAAAACAGCTACCAATAAATTATCATTAGTCATGTTGGGAAATTCAACAGTAGCTACACATAAAGCCAAACCCGAAATGGCTAAAGCTGTTTTAATGGCAAACGAACGCCCCAGTATGCCATATCCTAAAAGCACAAACGGGATATTTACAACTATGATGAGTATGTAAAGTGGTGTTCCGGTAAGCGCTGAGATGAGCAATGATATACCTGTTGCACCTCCGTCAATAAACTGGTTAGAGAGTAGAAAACCTTTAAAGCCAAAAGCTGCAGAGAAAATACCTAAAGTAATAAGCAGAAAATCTTTCAGACTGCGTAATGCATTAATTTTTACTTCACGCAGGCCCTTCGCCATCATGTAAGGCGAATAGGATGGTGCATGGTGGTCCTTTTTATACCGTAGTACAGTATTAACTATGAGTTTGCGTATGAAGGAGTGCATAATAAAGAAACAAATTACAAACGGTGCTGCACAAAGGTACCGAAATTTATTAAGTGTTAAGGTTTCTTATGGCAGCTGGTATAGCTACTTATGAGGGATATATTCCAGACTCAGATCTGATGTCAGAAAATAATATTGTAACATTTTTTAGGTAAACCATAACTCAGCTGTAAGCCACTTTGTGCAATTTTGGCAAGTAGTTTACAACCTATGCCTCAAAAAGTGAAATATAGCGTTTTGATTTTTCTGCTTACTTTGTTTAGCGGGTCTGCATTGCCAAGTCAGGAGAGACAAGAGGTCGTATTACTTAACTTGATGCCTCGTTTTCAGCAGGAAGGTTTGCAGTTAAATCATTATTATCAACTTCCTTCGGGCGATAGTGTTTTGATTAGCAGCTTACGATTTTACCTCAGTCACATTCAACTTTGGAGCGATTCGTTTACAACAGGAACCGCTTTAAAAACTCATTACCTTATTGACGTAGCAAATCCGGCTTCACAAAAAATTACTATCCCGTTAAATTCGGGTTTAAAATTCAACACTATCCGTTTTGTTATCGGGATAGATAGTGCAACCAATTACAGGGGTGCATCAGAAGGCGAACTTGACCCCACGAACGGAATGTATTGGACCTGGCAAAGCGGTTACATTAATTTTAAACTGGATGGCAGAAGTAACCTTTCATCCTCCCGCAACAAAGAGTTCAACTGGCATATAGGTGGATACCGTTACCCCTTTATTACGCAGCAACAATGCACTATAGCGGTTAATGCAACTTCAGATGTAGGCTTGCACATCCAATTGGATCAACTGGTGGAGCAACTTAAACGGCAGCAAACCCCGCAGATTATGTCACCAGGGAAATCGGCTGTTGAGTTATCCAAAGAATTGCCCAAAATTATTAGCTGTGTTTCTCCATGAAAAAGGTGCTGATCTATTTTGCCGTTATTTTTATTGTGATTACAGCATTTCAACAAGTGCACAAGCATACTTTTGTTGTTCCGCACAATTGGCCGAAACCCGTTTTTGATTTTAAGAAGCAACCACTCATTCCTGCACAGGTTCTTTTGGGCAGGGTGTTATTTTACGACCCTTTGTTATCCCGCAACAATACTGTTTCCTGCGCTTCCTGTCATTCGCAGTACACGGCCTTTACTCATGTTGACCATGCGCTCAGTCACGGTATTGAGGACCGCATAGGCACGCGCAATTCACCGGCTTTAATGAATTTGGCGTGGAGCACTTCGTTCATGTGGGACGGTTCAATGTCTTCTTTGCAACAACAGGTGTTTTCTCCCATTACGCATCCGCAGGAAATGGATGAGAATCTGCTTCGACTCACCGGTAAACTTCAGCGCAGCTCCCTTTATTCTAAATTGTTTTATAACGCATTTCAAGATAGTGCTATCACAGCTCAGCGTATAGCTATTGCTCTTGAACAGTTTATGCTTACACTGGTAAGCGCACAATCAAAGTATGATTTGGTCATGAATAAACAAGAGGTATTCACTTCACAAGAACAAAAAGGGTATCTGCTTTTTCGTAAAAACTGTGCTTCCTGTCACACAGAACCACTTTTCACTAATTATCGTTTTGATCAAAATACATTGTCACCCGACACACTACTCAACGACTCAGGAAGAAGTAAAGTAACTCACCGGAGGGAGGATACCTTTAAGTTTAAGGTGCCCACTTTGCGCAATATTGAATTTTCTTATCCTTACATGCACGATGGTCGTTTTATCACTTTAAGTGAAGTGCTTAATCATTACTCCGTCTCTTTTCAATCGGCTACGGGGCCCATCAGTATTACTTCTAAGGATAAAGTTGATTTAATGGCTTTTCTCTTAACACTTACTGATCGGAAATTTCTTTTTGATACCAATCATGCTTTTCCACGTCACATTTTATTAACTCAATAAACCTAATCTTATAACATTTGAAACAAATTTTATAAATGCTTACAGTTGAACTTAACTCATTTTTGTAAACAAATATTAACCACATGAAAAATACACTCGCATTATTCTCCGCTTTGCTGATTACTGCTGTTGCAGGAGCACAAACCAATCCTGTTATTACGGGCTGGATGCAAAACACTACCAACATTAAAGGCCGCCATTATGTGAACGGAAATTCAACTCCCATCAATGATAATGTATTGGCCAATGTACAAAGTGTGAAATACTCAACTAACTCAGTGTACATAGCTACTAACGGTATTCCGGCTTATATCACCGGTCCGTTTTTAGATGGTAATCCGTCTCTGGCTACTTCCCAGGCTGCCATATTTAAGTTTCCGTTAAACCCGGTGCAAAATACCGGCACACCTTCACCTACTACCATGGGTAATATCGGTATATTTATCAATGGCGTTGCCCTGTTTGATTACCGTGATGGTGTATCGTGGCAAAGCTCATCTTCCTCACTTAAAGGTGGTCCTTTAGGTGGCACAGGTGACGGCATCTGGAACAGAGATGCGGTGGTGGCTGAGCGTGCAGGTTTTGATTGTGTCAAAGGTCACCCGGCTATGGGTAATTACCACCACCATCAAAACCCCAGTGCATTTAAGCTGGACTTAAATGTGGTATCTACCATTTGTAATTTATATGATGCCGATGGTTTGTATGTTATTGACAGTACTAAACACGCCCCGCTTATCGGTTTTGCCTATGACGGTTTTCCGATATACGGAGCATACGCTTACAAGAATGTAGATGGAACAGGAGGAATAGTGCGCATGAAATCAAGTTACACGTTGCGTAATATCACTACCCGTGCCTCAGGTCCGAATGTAAACGCCAATTATCCTCTGGGTTATTTCAGAGAAGATTATCAATACAATGCCACCTCAGCCAACACGCCTGATTATTTAGATGAACACAACGGACGTTTTTGTGTTACTCCTGAATATCCTAACGGTATTTACTGCTACTTTGCTACTGTTGATGAAAAATGGAACTCGGCTTACCCCTACGCTGTGGGCCCTACATTTTACGGAGTAAAATCTGCGGCAAAGGTAAATTCCATTACCGAAGCAGTGACCACATATACACCTTCCACAACAAGTGTATTTAATCTGAATGAGGGACTCAACATGGTGGTGTTCCCTAATCCTTCGAGTGAGTTTATTGCTGTACAAACCAATGGCATTATTCGCAACGATATGCAAGTAAATTTATACGACATGAACGGAAAATTATTGGAAAGAAAAACACTTCACCAAGGAAGTACCATAGCTTATTTTGATGTGCGTTTGCTGTACAGTGGCAATTACGTGGTAGAGATTACTGACGGAACTCAGCGCATAACAAAAAAGATTGTGCTGACTAAATAGTACGGTTAAATAATATTATCGACTTAGGAGGGTTCTATTATTATATTAAAACATGTGTTTTTTACGATAATTGAAGGTGAAAAAATCTGCTATTTGGCTTTCCGTTTTCATGTATTTAGTATCTAGTGACATAAGCTTTACCTTACTAGCGTAACTGTTCCAATGATATACCTGAATGCATCATCTAAACCTTTGGCCTCAATAGTATAGCTATACACACCATCCTGAACAGGTTTGCCATTATAAAAACCGTCCCACTCCAATTGTGATTGCCCAATTGTCCAATTTCTTTCGAAAATTAGTTGCCCCCACTGATTAAAAATTTTTATCCTTACAGTTTTCATTTCACCTGTTACAATTTCAAACACATCATTTAATCCGTCCGAATTTGGAGAGAATGCAGTAGGGATATGAATATCAGAATAGTTGTGTACAAATATGTACTTGTAATGGTCATCTGTGCACCCCAGGTTTGTATAGGTAGTTAGGTTTACTTTGTACTTTCCCGGTGATTTAAACTCATGAACAGGATTTTCTTCAGTTGAAGTTTGACTACTATCCCCGAAATCCCACAGATAACCGGCAATATTTCCAACTGCTATTTCATTAAACTTAACCTCTAAGGGGAATATTCCTTCATTGATATTCATCTTAAATAGGGATTGTGGTAGAGGATCTACTTTTATATTTACCGGCTCATTTAAACTAGAACAACTTCCATCGAAAGTTTTTACGTTATATTCTTCAGTTACGTCAGGTTTAGCCCAAAAGGAAGAAGTTTCTGACACAGATTTGCCGTTTTTGTTTTTCCATTCAAAAGATATTCCTGTCGGTGAATTGGCAGACAGTAAAACACTATCTTTTTCACATATACTCTTATCTGAACTGGCATTAATTTCTGGTAATTGTTTTACCGTTATAGTAACACTATCATTATTGCTACAACCATTAGTGTCTTTTGCTGATAAAATGTATGTAGTGGTAATGATAGGTTGAGCACTTGTCATCGAAGACCATTCGTTGCTAACGCTAGCAGGTCTCCATTGATAAAACGTACCTCCGGAACCAACAAGGAATGCTTGGTCACCACGGCAAATGACGGTATCATTTCCAGCATTTACTTTTGGTTTTGATTTTAACTCAATGCTTATACTGTCTTTTGCTGAACACCCATTAAAGTCTGTTCCAATGACTGTGTAATAACGAGGCTCTTGAGGAAATATTTCTGGTGAAGGAGTTTTTAAATTATTAATTTCTTTGTCAGGAGACCATTGATAGGATGACGCTCCGCCTGCAAACAGCATTATTCTTTCTCCCGGACAAATAAATGTATCAGGTGATGTAATTATTTTAGGAAGGCTCAAAACGTTCACATGAACAGAGTCATAACCAATACATCCTTTTTCGTCAGCTCCTTTTACAGTAAAAGTCGTAGAAATTTCTGGGAATACAGTTGGCGTAGCAATAGAAGTATCAGTAATAAAGTTGGAATATTGCCAATTATATTTGATGCCCCCGCTTGCATTCAGATTAATTTTTTGGCCAACACATAATGCAGTATCCTGTCCTGCACTTATTATCGGAAGTGGATAAACTGCTATATAAACTGATGCGGTATCTGAACATCTTGAATTACTTGCTTTGAGATTATATACAGAACTTGTTTTCGCTTTAATAATTACCTTACCCGTTGTGTCCCATGATACAATCCAAGGATTATTTTCCCAAGTATAATACAAAGAAGAATCGGGTTGTATTGATATAGTCTCGTTAAAGCAGATAAACGTGTCTTTTATAAGGTTGATGGTTGGAAGAGGTAAAACGTTCAATAACATGAATGACTTTTCACTAATACACCCTTCATCGGATACAGCATTCACACTATAAGTAGTAGGTGTATCTGGAAATAGTAATACATTCCCATTTGAATCATTGCTACTGTATTGTTCAGGTTTGAACAGTAATGTTGTTTTTTGCAAATTAAACGTAAGACGCAATGTGTCTTTAAAACAGATAGAAGTATCCTTTAATGAATTAACGATGGGGAGGTTTTTTACAAAAATTTTCACCATTGTTGTATCGGTGCAATAGTTGTTATAGGCATATAAAATGTAGGTAGTGTCTTGGTGAGGCCACGCATTGACTACAGGTGAAGTATCAGAAGTAATATTATAAGACGGATACCAAAGATAATGCGAGACATTTCCGGGTATAACTGTGATTATTGCAGTATCTCTTTTACAAATAGAAAATTGACCCGATATTTGTGATTTTGGCCTTTGAATAGTTGTGATTGTTACTGTATCGTAAGCACCGCAATCACCTGGATTCCATGTATGCATTACATACTGTTGACTAAGTTGGGGCTTAAGGTATGTGCTTTTACTATTCGGAGATGAAACGCCATAAGATGGATTCCATTGATAGTACCAGCCGCTACTACCTGTTATTTGAACGCTGTCGTTTGTGCAAATTATTCTATCTGTTCCTGCATTAGCTAAAGGATAGGTGGAGATAATAATTGGCTGGTGATTCATGTAACCAATAATATTTGTTGACGTACTTATTACCCTTACCCGATAATTAGTTCCCATTAAAAGCGTGTCAGGGATTTTTACCCGAAATGTACCGCTCTTTATAATACTATTGATACTGCCTAATATTAAAGGAGTATTAAATTCTCCGTTACTGTCAGATAGCTGTAGGTGGAAAACATTGCCATTTTGAAAACTACCTTTTGAAGTATAATTCACCACTAGACTGTCGCCAACACAAAAAGAGGTTTTATTTAAGGATGCAATAGAAATATATTCTTCATTTCGAAAGCGTGTGAAATAGTCGCCTTGGTATCCAAAAGATCCGGCAACATAACCACTAGACATTTGTGCTATTGGTACAGTGTCATTATTTAAATATATAGCAAGAGGGTAGTAAGCGCTAGACGTGCCACTTTGAGTGTATATGTAAGTTGAGCCAGAAAAATATATATTGCCCCAAAAATCAAGTGCAATGCCATTAATGTTTTCATCGCATCCCCACCAACCCTTAGTTCTCAAGTTCCAGTTACTATTACCATCTGGTGTCATTTTAATTAAAAACCCGGCACGTTTAGATATTATGTTGTAATAAGGGTAGTATTTAACGTTGGTAACTTGTACAACTGAAGAAGGTTCTGTGTCATCAACAATAGTCCCAGAAACATAGATATTTCCCGCAGCATCAGTCTTGATATCTGAAGACCAGTCACCTAATAAAACTCCACATTGTCCTATGCCTGTTGATTTCGTCTCATTTGAACCGAATCTTTTTGCCCATTTAAAGTTACCTGCAGACGATATTTTAGCAATAAAAACATCGCAATATCCACTAGCATAAGGAACAAATATTGCTGTGTCAAATATTGAGGAGGTATTGTATACACCTGTTAATAATATATCTCCTTTTATGTCTGTTGTTACAGCAACTGCTAAATTACCGGTTTTAATACCCCACAATGGAGTGCCGTTGTTGGTATATTTTATTAGTGCACCATAACTTTGAGTGCCGTTTGCTATGTTTACATTTGTTGTTCCCGATGAGAAATCAGCACTTGTAAGCATGTTAGAGGCAACGTAAATATTTCCTCCGTTATCAGTTGTTATGTGTGCAGCATAATCATCTTCTGAACCACCACCTGAACGCATCCACACGGGTAAGCCACTGGAGTCAAGTTTTATCAAAAAAATATCTTTTTTACCTTTTGCAGCTATTGTTGTAATTGTAGCTGAGCTACTAATACGTATATTACCAGTTCCGCTACCGGCAATATAGCATGCACCATAACGATCAACTGCTACGGAACTAACACATTCTTCGTATGTACCATAAACTCGATGTGCCCATACCCAAACTCCTGCTGGACTTATTTTAGCAATAAACCCATCTTGCAACTGTGGTTTGAGCTTAATGTTTGGACCGAAATGAATGTCAACTGCATTACTACCATTTATCACTCCGCCAACGTATACATACCCATCTTTATCGACTGCTATTGAATTAGCTACATCAACCATATTACCTCCGGCTGATAAAGCCCAAAGTACATTTCCTGATGAATCAAATTTGGCAACAAAAAAATCGAAACACTTTACATTGGAATTATTTACCCCGCAGTAGTAACAGTTATTGTCATTCGAGGAATTAAGTCTAAAATTACCGATTTTGATGCTGCCGTTGAAGCTTCCCGCAACATAGGTATTTCCCATAGCATCCACTGTAGTGTTTCTTTTCCCTATACTACCTGACCAGCCTTGAAATATGCCATTGCAAGAGTTGCATGTGTTTACCCATGCCTGACTCGCATTGTATGCAGAGTCGGCAGGTTTACGAGCCCATAGAAACTCTTGCCCATTTGTATAGATGTTAGTTAACAATAGGGCATAAAGAAATAAAAGTCTATTGGACATTATTAATACATCTAGTATATCAAATATACAAATATATTAAACACTAACAATCAATTTATTGCCTGTAAAGTAGAGTTCTTGATAGATATTTAGAGTTAGAGAGTAATACCTCATTAAAAGTACTCACTCCTGAAAATACACCCGTCTTACCCTTTGCGAAATGCCCGTGAGAATTTCATACGGTATGGTATCAATATTTTTGGCCAGTTCAGTAATGGGTAAGTCTTTGCCAAAAACCAGTACTTCATCGCCTTCTTTGCAATCAATACGGCTTACATCCAGCATGGTCATGTCCATACAAATGTTGCCTACAATGGGGGCTGGTTTTCCGTTCACCAGCATGTGCCCGTTGCCATTGCTTAAACCACGGTCCAAGCCGTCAGCGTAACCAATGGCCACTACGGCTATGGTAGCATCTTCTTTCACCTGTCCTTTGCGGCTGTAGCCCACACTTTCACCTGCTTTTATTTTGCGCAGTTGTGAGATAATGGTTTTTAATGATCCTACATTTTCCAATTGCGATTGAAACATTGCAGAGGGATCAACCCCATACAAGCCAATGCCTAAGCGCACCATATCAAACTGTGCTTCGGGGAAACGTGTAATTCCGCTGGAGTTGAGTATGTGCCGTAATACGGGATAACCAAGTGACCGAATGAGGTAACTACTCATCTGTTCAAATTTTTCAATTTGCTCCCAGGTAAATAAGTCATGTTTATTTTCATCACTCGCAGCCAGATGAGAGAATACAGATTTCACAATCAGGTTAGGGTTCTTTTTTAATACAGCGAGCAATGCATCGAGTTCCTGTTCATCAAAACCCAATCTGCGCATGCCTGTATCAAGTTCAAGGTGTATACCTGTCTCACCACCTTCTACATGATTGAGTAAATCATCCAGAATGTAGCGGTTGTATATTTCAGGTTCCAGGTTGTACTCTGCCAGGTTAAGAAAACTTCCTGGCTCGGGGTTCATCACCATAATGGGTGTTTTAACTCCGGCTTTGCGCAATACCACACCTTCATCAGCATAGGCTACAGTAAGGTAATCAACGCGGTGGTATTCCAGTGTTTTGGCAATTTCATGGCTGCCGCTGCCGTAAGAGAAAGCCTTTACCATAGCCATAACTCTTGTGCCGGGATAGAGGCTGTTGCGGTAAACGTTTAGGTTGTTGACTAACGCGTTCAGGTTAATCTCCATCACGGTGGCGTGTATCTTGTTTTCGAGCAGTCGGGTTATTTTTTCAAACTCAAAACTGCGCGCACCTTTAATCAATATAATTTCATCCTGAAAGGTGAAGCTGTTAAAGTTTTCTAAGAAATGTGCGGTATTAAAAAAGAATTTTTTATTAATGCTGAACTTCTGAAACTGCTGGCAGATGTCTTTCCCCACACCAATAACACGGTTTACACCCGCCTGTTCAATCATCTCGGCCACCTTGCGGTACAACTCATCCTGGTTACTTCCGCTTTCCAGAATGTCAGACAGTATAACCGTTTTTTGCTGGTGCTGATTTTGCTGATTTAAAAAATCAAGCGCAATTTTAAGCGATTGAATGTCGGAGTTGTAAGTGTCATTAATGATGGTGCAGTTGCGGCTTCCTTCGCGCAGTTGTAAACGCATTTCTACCGCATGCAAGGTGTTGAATTTTTGAAGTAATTCAGGACTCAGTCTTTCAACGGCCAGTAAAAAACATACGCAGGTTAAGGCGTTGTGTATCGAAGCATCATCAGTAAACGGTATACGAAAGGTAAATGTAGTAGCGCGGTACTCAAAAGAAATACTGGTGCCGCGTTCATCCTTTTCAATTTTATTCGCAGTGATGGTTGCCCGGTCATATAATGACCAACTGATGCCCTTGGTCATGGGATACAACTCAAAAAATT
>DATGWX010000341.1:0-5715 GCA_035299275.1 Bacteroidia bacterium | reverse complement strand
CATCG
Organism: Bacteroidia bacterium; assembly: GCA_035299275.1. Taxonomy (GTDB): domain Bacteria; phylum Bacteroidota; class Bacteroidia; order UKL13-3; family UKL13-3; genus JAGPCK01. The sequence goes on along the minus strand of DATGWX010000341.1, from coordinate 5,710 downwards.
AGTCGTTGGTGAATTTTTGTCCGGTACGTGAACCGTCAACAAACAAAGCACTTGGCCATCCCATAAAGATGGAGTTGAATATTGAGGTAGAAGAGTTTCTGCGGATACGTGCTCCGTTTTGGAAAGAGTTGGATGTTGTTAAGTTTTTACCATTAGCTAACGGACCAACTACAGTGATGTTAGAGAAAGTTGGGTCGGTGTAAGGTGTAGCTTCTGTACCTGAACCGTCATTGTCTGATTCAAATCCGTTGGTTGTTGGACCTGATCCGATATCGTACCAGTTAGAGTCACGTAATACTACAGCAAACTGTACTTTTCCGGTGAAACCAAAGTCAACATCCAAATCATCATCAATGTTGCGGTTAGAGATAAGGTACTTGGCATCTACAGTTCCGCCAAACCATTCGAAGCCGTCATCGTTGGCTTGTGTAACTTGTATGTGGTCAATTTGTGTGGCTTTACCAACTCCACCCATAGTTAAACCGTTGATTTCGTTTCCGGGGGTAATTACTACTCCTCCGTATTCAATACGAACATAACGCAAGGTTCCTGAGTTGTGGTTGTCGTCTGTTCCACCATACAAACCATCGCCTGAAGCATTGTCCAAATCACCTTCAATGGCATTTTGAATTCCTGCTTCGCCTGCTGCTACGGTTGAACCCGGGCAGGTGCTGCAATCGGTAGGGCGGTTGATGCGAGCTTTTCCTAATATTACTATACCACCCCAATCACCCGGTTGACGTGAACCTGCATTTTGAGCAGAAGTAAATACGATAGGTTGAGTGGAAGTTCCGTTGGCATTGATTTTACCATTGCGGGTAATAATCAAGGTAGCTTTTGAGTTTTTGTCTCCTTTAATGATGGTACCCGGTTGAATGGTAAGTGTTGCATTGTTTTTCACATACACGTACCCCTGAATGGTATACAACGTATCGCTGTACCAGGTGGTGTTGGTAGTAATGTCTCCTGCATTGATTGTTTTGGTCTTTTGAGCCAAAACACCCATTGTGCAAAGCAACATAGCCGACAAGAGTAAATTGATTTTCTTCATAAAACTGTTATAATTTATCTGATACAAAACTACCCCTGGCGATTAACGACAGTGTTAATAGCCCATTAATTAAATGTTAAAGACATGAAGTTAGTGTTAACAAAAAAGGCGAAGTACTTTCGTACCCCGCCAGTTTTTATTGTGTTGAGAGAGATCTTAATTTACAACTTATAGCTGATACCGAATGAGATGGTATAGCCCATTTTGTAGCGCATCATTACGTTATCCAACTTACCTTTTTGTGCCTGAGTAATGTTGGGGTCGGTGTAACTCGTTTTAGGGGTGTCGTCAAACTTCTTGTTGTCGTTGTTATCCTGATAGAATACCAGATCCTGAGCAAAAATGTCGCTGATGGCCAGCTTAGCCTCAAACTTCTTGTAGAACTTTTTAGTGATGTTCAGATCCACCACTGTTCTGGGGTTCTCCCACATATCAGGAACCAAACCGTTCTTTTCTCTGGCAATGTAAATTCTTCTTCCGATTCTGTTTACAAACAATGCTACAGAGAACTCTGATTTAGGATCATAAAATTGTATACTCGAATTAAGAATGTACGGTGACTGACCCTGCAACGGACGTGTACCGTATTTACCGGCTACAGCTTTGTCTAATTGTACCTCAGAGAATATGCGGGCATAATTGGTGGTAATGGTGAACTTCTTGGCCCAGGTAGTTCCGGCAAGTTTGTCTACAAAATCAAAGTTCTTTCTCAGCTCCACTTCAAATCCGTAGTTTTTTGCTTTAGCATCACTGGTGTAACCTAAGGTAGCATCGCTGCCCAGGTATTCGTAAACCATTTCGATAGCGTTATCAAACTTTTTGTAGAACAAAGAGGCTGAAACCAATTGACCTTCACCGGGGAAATACTCGTACCTGAAATCGTAATTCTGTATTGTAGTTCTGCTTAATGTAGGACGACCGGCTACTACAGTGTTCAGATTAAAATCATAAAAGGCGAAGGGCGCTAACTCTCTGAACTCAGGACGTGCTAAAGTTTTGCTACCGGATAAACGCAGGTTGGTTTTTTCATTTAACTCATAGGTAAAGTTCATGCTGGGTAAAAAATCTGTAAAGGTTGTGTCGACAGTAACGGGTTCACCCGCCTGACCCAGTGTATTCAGCTTTTGATTGTACCTTTCCATTCTTACACCATATACTGCACGAAACCGGCTGAACAAACGCTGATCGAACATGGCAAAAGCTGAGTTCAAACGTGAACTGGCTTTGTAAGTATCCTGCGGATTAATGCGTTCATCAATATATAAGGTGTCCTCAGCCATGTTGTCTTTACCAAAAATATCTGCTATTGGGGTTTGAATAAATTGCTGGTAGTTGTAAGGGCTGCCGGGACTGTTAACAAAACGTAATTTGTAACCAAACACACGGGCAGAGAAATCGCGTTCGCGGGTTTGTGTAAAACCACCAATCTTGGCTTCGGTTTTTACTTTTTTACCGCTTAAAAATTCAACGGGGCGTTGTACTTCAAAACTGGCGCTTTTAATTTTCTCTTCCAGTGAAGAATAAAAACGGCCCGTTTGGGTAATGTCAATATTCGGTCCTATTTGCGCGGCATAAGGAGTGTACTCACCTGTGCTGGCATCCTGTAGGGTGGAACGTGTAGAGAATCTTCTGAAATCGGGTACATCACGTTTGATGTTGTTGCTGTTTAATACCCACTTCATTTTCACTTTAGCTGAAGGAATAAAATGCTGCCCGATTAACTGATTCGTCATCAGTTTACTTTGCTGGTAATTGTAATAGGTGTTAGCCACTCTGGGCAGATAATCAGCATCTAAAAAATTATCATTACCCGTACGCATGATGGTTTGATCTTCTCCATTCATGGTGTAGGCATTTTTAAAACTGAATTTATGGTTGGAGCCAATTTTATAACCCACGTTCGCCATAATACCAACGAGTGCTTCTTCTTTGTACGTTTGGTCGGTATAGTTGGTAATATACTGGTTTTCTTCCTGCCCCATCGGTTTGTTAAAACGATTGCGTTCAACTGTAGTATTTCTAAAGCTTCTGTTCCATGAACCTGAAACAATAAAGCCAGCCTGATCATTTTTGCCCACTTTATAACTGTTTCCACCGGATAACTGAATAGAATTGTTCATGGGAATTGAACCCACGGTTTGGGTTTTCCAGTTGTCGTTAAACTTTAAACTGCTGTTATACTTGGTGGCCGCATCAGCTTTTTCATATTGCAAACGGGCAGGTAATCCTGAAGGTACTGCGCGTGTTCCGTCATCATACCCCAACCAATCGGTTTTACCACCTTCATACGTGTATCCTTTTTTGCCGGTGGTAATGCTGTGCATACTGGCACCTAAAGAAACCGCAACAAATTTTTTCTCGGGAATATCTTTGGTGTTAATGGTAATGAGTCCGCCTGCAAAATCTCCCGGTAAATCAGGTGTGGCGGTTTTGGTGATCACCATGTTGTCCAACATGTTGGAAGGGAAAATATCAAACGAAAAGGCTTTGCGGTCTGACTCCGAGCTGGGCAAAGGGGCCCCGTTGATGTAGGCCGTATTGTAACGGTCATTTAACCCGCGTATAATGGCAAACTTATTATCCTGAATGCTGGTACCGCTTACACGTTTCATTACATCACTGGTAGTGGCATCGCCAGATTTACGAATCAAATCAGCACTTACCCCGTCAGAAATAGACGTGCTTCTTTTTTGATCGAGTAATAATGCGGCTGATGTTTCTCTGCGCGCCTCCGCCTGAATCACCACCTCTTTCAAATCCTGAGCAGCATCATCCAGTAAGGAATTAAGCAGGGTGGTTTGCCCTTCTTTCACCACTATGCCGGTAACCACTTTCTTTTGATAGGAAACATAGCTGAAAACCACATTGTAAGTACCGGGCTTAACTGAAAGGGTATATTTCCCTTCAATATCCGTAGCCACTGCAATGGTGGTGCCCTCAATAATCACAGAAACCCCGATGAGTTCTTCACCGGTTTTCTTGTCACTTACTTTTCCTGCTATTTTACCATTGGTTTGCGCAGAGGCTAATCCAGCAAACAACGTGGAAAAAACAAGTACTAAAATTTTAATATCTCTCATAACAATAAAACTTGGGGCAAAGGTATTTGCACACTGTTACAAGAATGTTATTGCTGTGTTAAGAGAATGTGAAGTAAGCGTCTTTGAGATATTGTCTTACAGTTCGTTATGAACCGAACCCGGACTTTTGCTTCAAAGCAAACTGTACAAAAAGAATTAATACAGGTACTTCAATCAACGGACCAATAACTGCTGCGAAGGCTGCACCGGAGTGTATGCCAAATACGGCTATGGCCACCGCAATGCCGAGTTCAAAGTTGTTGCTTCCTGCGGTAAAGGCAAGTGTAGTAGTCTCTTTATATGTACCACCCATTTTCTTCAGTAAATAATATGTACTGAAAAACATCAGAACAAAAAACAACGTAAGCGGTACGGCAATACTTACCACATCCATCGGGATACTCACAATCATCTCCCCTTTTAAACTGAACATGATAACAATGGTAAACAGTAAAGCCGTTAATGTTATAGGGCTGATAGCGGGAATAAACTTCCGGTTAAACCAATCCTGCCCTTTGGTTTTAATAAGCACATAACGTGACAACATCCCGCTAAAAAACGGTATACCCAGATAGATGAAAACACTTTGTGCAATCTCGCCCATGCTGATGTTTACTTCATAACCCTGAATACCCAAAGCTTCGGGTAAATAGGTAACATAAAACCAGGCATAGCTGCTGTAAAATAAAATCTGCAACACACTGTTCAAAGCCACCATACCTGCACACAGCTCCGTATCTCCTCCTGCCAGATCATTCCACACCAACACCATCGCAATGCAGGGTGCTAAACCAATGAGTAATAAACCGGCCATGTACTCCGGATGTGTGCGTTGAAAAATCAAAGCCAGTACAAACATCAAAGCCGGACCGATAATCCAGCTTTGAAATAATCCGAGCAGTAAAATTTTAGGGTGTTTTAATATCTTACCTATTTCTTCATACTTCACCTTCGCCAATGGCGGGTACATCATCAGAATAAGTCCTATTGCAATGGGTATATTAGTTGAGCCGCTGCTGAAACTGTTTACAAAACCTGATGCGGAAGGCACAAAGTACCCTATGCTCACACCGGTAAGCATGGCTAAAAATATCCAAAGGGTCAGGTACCGGTCAAGGAAGGCAAGTCGTTTGTTCATGTCTTTTGGTAGAGATTTTTTATTTCTACAAGGTTAGAAAGGTTGCGGGCTGAGAACTTTGTAATCTTTAAATCTTTCTAAGCTTCTAATTGTGTTAATTCAGTTCCCGTTCTACAAATTGTTTACAGTACTCTTTTATTTCATCGCGCACCCTTGCAAATACTTTCATCACTTCCTCTTCCGTCCCTGTAGCTTTAGCAGGGTCAGTAAAGTTGTGGTGAAAACGTTGGGCATGGCCGGGAAAATACGGACAATTTTCTTTGGCATTATCACACACTGTAATGATGTAGTCAAATGGAATAGTGAGGTATTCGGTAAGATTATTTGAGGTGTGTTGACTGATATCAATTCCATCTTCTTTCATGGTGGCAATGGCCCGTGGGTTTACCCCATGCGTTTCAATACCTGCGCTGTACACGTTCAAAAGTCCTTTGCCAAAAT
>DATGWX010000340.1:0-18007 GCA_035299275.1 Bacteroidia bacterium | reverse complement strand
AAAAGTACCACTTGTTGGATTTATCCAGTTCAATGGCTTTATCAATTTCCAACAAAGCATCGTTACGTTTTTTGCTCTTTTGGTAAAGCTGGCTCAGTTTGTAATGCGGTAAGGCACTTTCAGGTAAAAGCCGTGTACATTGAGAGAAAAAATCAATGGCCTTGTCTTCATTACCCAATGCCATCTCGCGATGTCCGTTGATGAGTGCCTGCTCAAAGGCTGTTTTGTTTCCTTCGTCAATCGTTTTTTTCTTTTGGGCAACAACACCGGTTGTTCCCGCAAGTAAAAAAAGCACGATTAGAGTAAGAAGGTGTTTGAGCATGTGCCGTTTTTTATTCGTGTGTGGAGTAGTCGCCAATGCTTAGGTCCTCTGCCTTTCCGCTGTACACCACATGGCTGCCCAACATGGAATTGCTGATATTGGATTGGTTGATGACTGTATTGTTTTGCACTATACTGTTACTGATAATGGTACCGTTTACTTTGGTTCCTTTACCCAATGAAACGTGCGGACCAACCACAGAATTGTTCAACTCTACTCCTTCGCCTAAGTAACAGGGTTCTATAATAACCGAGTTGTTGTTTTTGGCTGAAGGGTGAATTAACTGAACCTGATTTTTCTTAATCTCAAGCATGCGCTGGTTGGTGTATACGGTGGAGTTCTTGTTGCCACAATCGAGCCACTCTTCTACCTTGCCGGGAACAAATTTGTATCCTTTGTTCTTCATGTTCTCCATGGCATTGGTAAGTTGGAACTCTCCTTTTTCTTTAATGTCATTGTCCAGCAGGTACTGCAACTCTTCTCTCAGGTACTCTCCGTCTTTGAAGTAGTAAATGCCAATAATGGCCAGGTCAGACACAAACTCCTGCGGCTTTTCGATAAACTCGGTAATTACTCTATCGCTGTTTACTTTCACTACACCAAACTGGCGGGGATCATCAATTTTTTGTACCCAGATAATAGCATCTTTGCTGCGATCAAGAGTAAAGTCGGCTTTAAACAACGTATCGGCAAATACAACCGACACGTTACCCTTCAACGACTCCTTTGCACAAAGAATGGCGTGGGCCGTCCCCAGGGGTTCATCCTGGTAATATATTTTCCCTTGGGCACCCACTTGTTTGGCAATGTCCAGCAGGTTTTTTTCTACTTCCTCTCCAAAGCGCCCGATTACGAAAGCCACTTCATTCACTCCTTCTCCGCATATTTTTACAATGTCTTCAATTAACCACTGAACAATGGGTTTACCGGCAACGGGAATCAATGGTTTAGGAACTGTGAGCGTGTGGGGTCTCATGCGTTTGCCCATGCCGGCCATTGGTACAATAATGTTCATGTCTTTTTTCGTATTAAATGGATTGGTTATTTGTTTCCGGTGTGCCCGTATCCGCCTTCTCCCCGCTGTGTATCTGTAAGCGACTCTACCGCCTTCCAGTTTACTTTTTCATGGCGCGACACAATCATTTGTGCGATGCGTTCGCCCGGTTGAACGGTATAGTTTTGGTCAGACAGGTTAATCAACAATATTTTTATTTCTCCGCGGTAATCCGCGTCAATAGTGCCCGGTGAATTGAGTACTGTTAACCCGTGCTTGAGTGCCATGCCGCTGCGGGGTCTTATTTGCGCTTCGTGCCCTTCAGGCAATTCAATAAACAATGACGTGCCCAGTAATGTGCGCTGCATGGGCTTCAGCTCAACAGGCTCCTGTATATCAGCACGCAAATCCATGCCCGCTGAATGAACAGTTTCATAGGCCGGCAAGGGAAACGGACTCTTGTTGATTATCTTTACGATGACGCTGGTCATGTTTATTAAGCGGGCAAATTTAGCATTTTATTCTTTCTTTCTGCTGCATAACCAATGCCGGCAAACAGCAGCAATAGAAGTACGTTGATTGCCCAACGCAAAAGCCCGTCAGGCAACACATGCGCATGAAGGTAACCCGCCCCGGAATAAATAAGGAAAGCCAATAGTGCATATACTGCCAAACGCCAGGTTTGGTAAGGGATGGGAAAGTGTTTTGCACCGGTAAAATACCCCATTAACATCATGCTGAAGTAACAAAACAGGGTTGCCCAGGCCGCACCGGTATAGCCGTAGAGCGGTACCCACCAGAGGTTAAGCGAAATGGTAATGAGCGCACCCACTGCGGATATGATGGCGCCAACTGAAGTTTTATCGGCCAACTTGAACCAGATGGACAGGTTGAAGTAAACCCCTAAACAGATGTTAGCCAGCAACAAAATTGGGACAATGTTCAACCCTTCATGGTAATCTGGTCCAACAAAATTTTTGAACTGCTCAATAAAAAGCATCACCAGTAAAAAGGTGCCCAAACACACCAACACAAAATAGTTCATCACTTTGGCATAAAGCGTCTTACGGTTGGCGTCTGTTACGCCCGAAAAAAAGAAGGGTTCTGCTGCATAACGAAAGGCCTGTATGAACAAACTGATAAGAATAGAAAGCTTATAATTGGCCCCGTAAACCCCCAGCTGGTGCATGGCGGTTGCTTTGTCGGTAATTAAATACTTCATTATGGCACGGTCCAGCGTTTCATTCACCATGCCGCCCAAACCCACAATGAGCAAAGGCGCACCATAGCGTAACATTTGTTTCCAGATACCAAAGTCGAAACCACTGAACACCAGACGTATTTCCTGCGACAACAGGGGTATGGTAATTATACTGGCCAGCATATTGGAAATAAATACATATCCCACACCTATTGACGGATTGTAAAGCGGGGCCGACAAGCCTTGTTGTAACAAATAGGGACAGAGAAGTAAAAAGTACAGGTTAAGTACCACATTGATAAGGATGTTGGTGTTTTTAAGCAGCGCAAACCTTACGGGACGGTTCTGTTGGCGCAGCATAGCGAACGGAATGGCTGCTACTGCGTCACAACCCAAAATTACAGCAAACCACGTAACGTATTCCGGATGAGTGGCATATTGCAAGCTTGCGGCAAGCGGTTGAGCAAGCAATGTCGCAGCAGCGATAAAGATAACTGAGGTGACCAGCAGGGAGATAAGTGCGGTAGAGTAAACCTTGCGCTCGCCAGGAAATTTTTGGGAAAACCTGAAAAAGGTTGTTTCCATTCCGTAAGTAAGAACAACTATAAAAAAAGAAACATAGCTGTACATTTCGGTAATGGTGCCGTACTCAGCCGGATCGTGAAAAACCCTGGTATGCAGGGGCACCAACAGGTAATTCACCAGACGGCCTAAAATGTGGCTCAGCCCGTAAATGGCGGTTTGTGAAAGTAGTTTTTTTAGTGCGCTCAAGGATATATTGTGCTGTTCCGCTTATACTGTGTGGTACTTACAGGAATCATTTAACAAAAATACCCGCCTGTTTAGTATTTGCTGCCCTTAGTTTTTAACGTTTGTGCCCCAATTGTGGTTTACCGTACATTTTCGTATACCTTTTTGATTTAAGCTTTGTTGTATATTCGCAAATACTAGCCTTTATTTTGCTGCGTTTTTGATTTACACATGATGCGTTACCTGTTTTTACTTCTTTCTTTATGGTGCTTGTCGCACTTGGTTCATGCACAAACCCCTGAAAAAGAGGAACTCCTCGCAGCCCAGTATGTTAGTGCCGGAGAGTATGAAAAAGCAGTGGAAGTATACAAAAAACTGCTCACCAGCAAGCCTGATGATATTTATGTTTACGAGAACCTGTTAAAGTGTTTATTGCTGGTAAACAATCACAGCGAGGCTGAAAAGCTGGCCCTGCGTATGCAGAAGAAAAACCGCGAAAACCCTTCATTTACCGTTGATGCGGGCTACATTCAAAGCAGCAAAGGGAACAAGGCAGAGGCAACAAAAATTTATGATGATTTGCTTAAAAAGTTGAAACCCGATGAAACCTATGCCGATTTGCTTTCCCGGGCCTTTGAAAAAAGGGGTGAATACCATTATGCCGCAGAAACCCTGCTCAAATACAGAAAGATAACAAAAATTAACCGCATCTTTTCGGCACAACTGGCACAGCTGCTGGGAAAATTGGGCCGCGAAGAAGAAATGATAGAGGAGTACTTGAACATTCTATCGGAAGATGACTCGGAATTGGATGAGATAAAAGGATTCTTGCAGGCGTATTATGCTGAAAAACAAAACGGCCCGGATGGCTTTAAGAAGCTCTTGATGAAACGCATGCAGGAAGAGAATCAAAAACCTGTTTTCCCCGATTTGCTGGTTTGGTTGCTTACTGAAAATAAAGAATACGAGGGCGCCTTTGTGCAGTGCCGCGCGTTAGACAAGCGATTTCGCTACAACGGACGTAAATTGTTTGAGTGGGGAGAACAACTCAAAGAAAACGAAGAGTTCACTTATGCTATAAAGGCTTACATGGCCGTATTGGAGCAGGGAAATGAAAACCCTTATGCCGTTTCTGCCCGCTATGGAATTGTGGAGGTAAGAAGATTAAAAATCTTTTCGGGCAAATACACCAAATCAGACTTGTTTTTGTTAGAAGGCGATTACCTGAGTAACATTAGTTTGTTGGGAGTAAACCACTTAAGTGCGAACTTTATTCGCGACCTGGCACACCTGCAGGCTTTTTACCTGAACAAACATGATTCTGCGGTACTGCTGTTGAAACAACTTACTTCTATGCCCCGCCTTAGCCCCATGTTACAAGCAGAAGCAAAACTGGAGCTGGCTGATGTATTGGTGTTAATGAATGACGTGTGGGAAGCTACGTTGTTATACGAACAGGTAGATTATGATTTCAAAGAAGAGCCGATCGGGCAGCTGGCAAAATTTAAAAATGCTACTTTAAGCTATTATCGGGGAGATTTTGAGTGGGCACAGGCGCAACTTGATGTATTAAAAACCGCCACCACCCAGCTTATTTCCAACAATTCCATTGAACTTTCTTTGCTTATTCAGGACAATACGGGTTTAGATAGTACAGAAGAGGCGATGAAAATATATGCCTTAGCTGATTTACTCAACTACCAGCAGCAAAACGACAGCGCTTTATTGGTATTGGCTTTGTTGGAGAAAAAATTCCCTGAGCATAGCCTAGCTGATGAGGTTTTGTATCTGAAAGGCAAAATATTCATCAACAAAAAAGAGTACAAGTCTGCTCTGGGATTTTTTACTGAAATTTACACCAAATACCCCACCGATATTCTGGCAGATAATGCTCTGTTGGAATCCATACGCATTTACGATAGCCGCTTAAATGATAAAGCCAAGGCGCTTGAATTATGCGACAAGTTTATAAATTCATATACCGGAAGTATGTATGTGAATGAAGTGAGGATAAAATTTCGTCAACTTAGAGGAGAAAAATTTGCACCATAACTAAATATTCATTTACATTTGCACCACTATTCAACTAGTAATTGGGTAGTGGTTTTAGTTTGGTTTACAGTCCCCGCATACTCTGCGGGGATTTGTTTTTTAGGAGAATGATGTAAACTGATCCAAAAACCTTACATCATTTTCAAAGTAGGTGCGCAAATCTTTCACATCATACCGCAACATAGCCACCCGCTCTACTCCTAATCCAAACGCATAACCCGTAAACTCTTTACTATCAATATTACAATTCTCCAACACATTAGGATCTACCATACCACATCCCAATATCTCAACCCAGCCGCTGTATTTACAGACGTTACAGCCCTTCCCTTTGCAAATGCGACAATCAATATCCATCTCTGCACTCGGTTCGGTAAACGGGAAATAACTGGGTCTGAAACGAATCTTTACGTCTTTACCAAAAAGTTCCTGCACAAAATAGTACATAGTTTGTTTTAGGTCGGCAAAAGAGACGTTTCGATCAATATAAACTCCGTCTATCTGATGGAAAAAACAATTTGCCCGGGCTGTTATTGCTTCATTGCGGTAGACTCTGCCCGGCATAATTACTTTTATGGGGGGCGATTTTTTTTCTAATAATCTAACCTGAACTGATGTTGTGTGTGTTCTTAAAGCAGTTTCTTTCTCTACGAAAAAAGTATCCTGCATGTCCCGGGCCGGGTGATTTTCAGGAAAATTAAGTGCTGAGAAATTGTGCCAGTCGTCTTCTATTTCGGGGCCATCAGCTATGGAAAAACCCAATTTCATAAAAGTACTTATAAGTTCATTTTGAATCAATGACAAGGGATGTCTGCTCCCTTTAGCCATTGGTTGTGCTGGTAAACTTAAGTCCTGTTCATTGTTTATATTTACTTCTGTAACGGATAGTTTTTCAACAAGGGTATCGTATTTTTCCTGTATCTTTTGTTTCAGCTCGTTTAGTTCTTTGCCTATTTGTTTCTTTTCCTCGTTTGCAGCAAGTTTAAACGATTCAAACAATTCAGCCAATACCCCTTTTCTTCCCAGGTAGTGAATTCTGAATTCTTCAAGCGCCTTTTGATTTTCAATCGCTTTTTCTTCTATTTCTTTTCCTAAATTTTTTATTTTCTCGAGCATTTCTAAATTTTCAATGTTCAAAGTTATTACTTCCTGCTTAATCTTCCTTTTACTTTTTAGTCAGCTAAATATTAAAAGGTTTTAAATAATTATATTAGTTATTATATAGTGTGTTAATTGTGCGGATATCTTATTTCAAGAGGTGATGTTTTATTGGTTGTTAGTATTAAGTACACACACTCTCCACACAAAATTATACTTAAAATCAGATAGGTATATGGTTATGCACATATACGGATTTACTCAATTAACAGGTAAATGGGGGTAAAGAACATATTGATTTTATGTTGATGTAATGTAGGTAAGTGGGGAGTTGTTAGAAGTAATACCCAGTTCAAGTTTATGCACATCCGGTTTTGACTACTAAAGGATACATAAACGGAAGTAGTTAACATTTATAAACAGGGAACGGAATGAAGTGATAGCCTATTTAAAAGCATCAACATCAATCACATTACCTTCAATAAACCAGTCGGGACGCAAATCGAGCGGTGTTGATAAGTAAAAGACTCTTTCAGGCTGTTTACCGGAAATGATGTTTCCGGCATCCCAACGCCCATTTTTATTTCTATCATCTACCCACCTCACTGTATATGAACCGGGTATGATTTTGTTAATTACTATTTCTTTCTGTTCCTGAACAGGAATACTGTAAGAAATACCCCCTTTACTGTCCAATAATTGTAGCAGGCCATTTTTCTTAGCAGCGTTCTTAAGTATAAATTGTACCCCGCCAAAATCAATGTCTTTTGATACTGTTATAAAGAAGTCCAAGGGTTTAGATGTATTTCCGTATGCATCCGTTATTGAATAATTACCCAACTTAATCTTTAACAAAGTACCGGTTATGAGCTCCTTTTTTATCAAAAGACCTATTCTGTTGCTACCAGATTTCCAAAGAACTGAGGCCAGATATAAAGAGGTGTCTGTTTGAAATCTGATACTATCATTTTTTATAGTTTTAATAGCATTTGACGTAATGAACCAGCAAGTATCACCAGGTAAAAAGTCCTTCGTTATATTCTCTATCTGAAGGGGTGGAATGTTGTTTTTACTGGCGTTCAAGGATAAGGTGTTGGTTTTGTTTCCTATGGTGTATTTAAGCTCCCTGTTTCCGACAGAAGAAGTATCACCTATAAACTGAACTATCAGCGTATCGTACTTATCATTAATTCTGTGGTAGCTGAAGGTGTTTTTACTTTCAATTACAGGTGTAAACTCTGGTTGATAAAAGACAAGTTCAAACTGGTTTTTAGCGGAGTGTATGGTGTCAATAAGTTTATCGGGTGTGTAGAGTGGTTGTGTGAAACTATGAAGTTTAACGTTTTGTACGGTATCTTTTCCGGAGTGTTTTGAAGAAGAAAAAGCAACCTCCTCTCCTACGTCTAGTCTGCGGTTATTGTTTTTATCTTCAAAAGCAACCAAATGATAATCCCCACTTCCAATACCCTTTATGCGGTAAATACCCAATTGGTTGGTAAGCCCTAAATAATGGGGCTTGGCATTAAATGCCGAAGAATCATTGTATTCTTTATACAATCCCACACTATATCCGCTCATTTTTTTCAATGTAAGCGCATTTGAAATCACTCCGTTTATGGATAATGTATCAAGTATATTTCCGGTTGAAAAAGAGAACACATAATTGCCCAACACAGCACCTTCGTGTATGTCGGCAATCGCACCAAGAAACTGTAAAGTATATGTTGTATTGTTTTGTAAAGTACCCTCTTCAAAAACGATGTTTATGCATCTTCCTGCTGCTTTTATTTCAGGGTTTTTCTCCAGGGGCGGAGAAATGATAATGTTTTTCTGAGCCTCTTTAATTTGAACGTATTCATCAAAACACAATTCAATTGTTCTTCCGGAAAAAGATGTAGTGTTGTTACCCGGGTTTTCATGAACAATAGCGGGAGGCACAGTATCTACAGATCCCCCGGAAGGTTGAACAATATTGGCACAGGCACAGGCAAAACAGATAAAAAGTAAGAATAGTGTGTTCCTGTTAAGCATGTTTTATTACGTACAAAACGCTTGAATAGTCTTTATTTCTTTTGGCTTTCCAGTTGGATACCTGTCCCAAAACCATTGCCCTGAAAAAACCAAGAGGATTTTTTTTGTGAATTTCACTTCGCCAGGAAATGTAATAAGAATCAAAAATCATGGGTCTTTTAGCCACCACTTTTAGACCGCAGATTTCCATTAGTTTTTCAATGGAGGTGTGGTTGAAATGGTACAAATGTCTGGGGACATCAAAACCATCCCAAAACTCTTTGTAAAAACCCACTTCCCAGGCATCAGAATTAGGTACTGCAATAAACAGTGTTCCGTCCTTTTTGAGTAATGTTTTTAATAACTTCACTCGTGCCTGCAGCAAGTGCACATGCTCTAAAACGTGCCACATGGTAATTACATCGTATGAGGCGGGCGGCAGGTTATCTAATTCTTCTTCCGGTAACACATTTAACCCGAAAGATTCGGACACAAAATTTCTTGCTTCTTCAGACACATCAAGTCCCTTGGCATCCCAACCACCCTTTACCATGTGGTTCAGAAAGTACCCAAGCCCGCACCCTACATCCAGCAAGCTTCCACCTGCATTATACTCTTCAATTACTTCTTTTTTCTTCCTCAGGCTGATGTTTCTGACCACGTCATAAATGAGGTAAATAAGCCCCTTCTTACTTCCGGCATGAGACACATAGTTTTCTGTTTGGTAATACCGGCCTATACTGTCTGTGTCGGGTCTGGGGTTGGTAAAAACCAGTCGGCAACTGCCGCAGCGCACCAACTCAAAAAATTCTCCTGTAGCTACAAAGTCTTTGCAGGTGTAGAGTTGTGTAAAGGAAGAATGATTGCAGGCCGGGCAAAATTGTAATGTTTCATTGCTCATGGTGTTGCGAAAATACTATTTTACCTGCCGAAATGAACTAACAACACAGAAATATCAGCAGGAGAAACACCGCTGATTCTACTTGCCTGTCCTACTGTGGCGGGTTTTATCTTATTCAGCTTTTCTCTTGACTCCGCAGAAAGTGAGCCGATCTTGCTGAAATCAGCGCTGTCAGGTATATGCATATTCTCAAGTCGGGTAACTTTCTCCGCCTGCTCTTTCTCTTTATCCAGATAGCCTTCGTATTTGATCAAAATTTCGGCTTGTAGTTTTTCTTCCTGCGTATAGTTTTTCAGCTCTTCTTTTATTGATGTAATGCCCGCCTCTAATTCTTCTATTCCAACCATTGGCCTCGAAAGAAGCGTATTTATCTTTACTTGTTGGCTGATGGCTGCCGAATTTAATGGTTCCAACACCGGATTGGCCTCTTCAGGAGTGACACCCGTTTTGCGTATGTATTTTAAGAGCTTTTCGGTTTGCGCTATCTTTTTCTGCACCGCATCAAACCTGTCTTGTTTTGCTAACCCAAGCCTGTAGCTTTTTTCTGTTAGTCTCACATCCGCATTATCCTGTCTTAACAATATCCTGTACTCAGCCCGGGAAGTAAACATACGGTAGGGTTCGTCTGTTCCCTTGTTTACTAAATCATCAATTAATACACCTATGTACGCTTCCGAGCGACTTAAAATAAAGCTATCCAAAGAGTTAACCTTTTGGTGTGCATTTATACCTGCCATAAGTCCCTGACAAGCAGCTTCTTCATAACCAGTTGTTCCGTTTATTTGTCCGGCAAAGAACAGGTTCTCTACCCTTTTGGTTTCTAAAGACTGTTTAAGTTGTGTGGGTGGAAAGAAATCGTATTCAATGGCGTAACCCGGTCTGAATATTTTGGCGTTCTCAAAACCAGGAATTTGTCGGAGTGCTTTTACCTGTATATGATCAGGCAGTGAAGTGGAGAAGCCGTTTACATATATTTCAACAGTGTTCCATCCTTCGGGTTCTACAAAAATCTGGTGTCTGTCACGCTCAGCAAAGCGGTTAATCTTGTCTTCAATAGAGGGACAGTACCGTGGCCCCAAACCTTGAATTCTTCCCGCATACATGGGTGATTCATCGAAACCCGTTCTTAAGGTTTCATGTACCTGCTCATTAGTGTAGGTTATCCAACAGGAACGCTGAACCTTTGGCTCGCTTGTTTGGTCGCTATAGGAAAACTTTGATGGCTGCTCGTCACCCAGCTGTTCCTCCATTTTGGAATAGTCTAAACTTCTGCCGTCAACACGTGGCGGAGTTCCGGTTTTCATCCTACCGGATTCAAAACCCAAGCCAACCAATTGTTCGGTTATTCCGGTAGAGGCGGCATCACCCATTCTTCCACCGCCAAACTGTTTTTGACCAATATAGATGATTCCATTCAGAAAAGTTCCGCTTGTTAGAATAACAGATTTGGAATGGATGGTTTGACCCATTCCGGTTTTTACTCCTCCTACCTTTCCGTCTTTTACTATTATTTCCTTTACTGAATCTTGCCAGAAATCTATGTTGGGGGTTTTTTCCAGTAGCTCTCTCCAGTATGCACTAAAGAGCATTCTATCATTCTGACTTCTGGGGCTCCACATAGCAGGACCTTTCGATTTGTTTAGCATTCTGAACTGAATGGTACTTTTGTCGCTCACAACGCCTGAGTATCCGCCAATTGCATCTATCTCTCTGATAATCTGGCCCTTAGCAACACCACCCATTGCAGGGTTGCATGACATCTGGGCTATTTTACCCATGTCCATGGTGATTAGCAGCACCGAGGACCCAAGGTTAGCACCAGCAGCAGCGGCCTCACAGCCGGCATGCCCCGCACCAACAACAATTATATCATATTCTTTAAACATACCTTTTTGTTCCACGTGGAACACCCTGTTCCGCCTACAAATATCAGACAAAGATGCGGGTTTTTCAAACAGGAAAAGTAGGTCAACAATCGCTTAGATGAGAAGAAATACAACAAGTCTTAGAATTATTTTTCTCGGATCATACACCTCGGGTAGGCCACCATATTTGATTGTAGTTTTAGCTGCTTTGTGGGTTTCGTCAAGCCAAACCATGAAGCAGACTTATTGATGTTCCACGTGAAACAAAAAAAGCCGACACGGGTTGGTGTCGGCTTTTTTTGTATTTAATTTTTTACTGTAATTTTATTCGGAGTTGAATAAGAAAACGTGTCCGGAATAAATTCTGGTTGTTCCGTTTAATGTACTATAAAGGTTGGCCACATAAAAATAAACACCTTCTTGCATGAGTTTATTTGAGGGGCCGGTTCCATCCCATCCTATTCGTAAGTCCGGAACCTTCTTAACAATGCCTCCCCAGCGATCATAAATAACCATGTAAGATATTCCAAGATCGGCAAAGGATATGACCGGCCTAAAGTGGGTGTTCACTCCGGTGGGAACAAAAGCGTTGGGGAAAAAGGCAATGATGGGTTGTTCTGCACAGGAAACATTAGAATTGCAAGAGTCGGAATAACCGTATTGATTTGGCCCGTCTTCAATGGCGGCTATTTTGTAGCAAAACCCTTTTTCACCAGGCTCGTCAGGGAGCTTATTGTCTGTAAATAATGTGTCGCCCGATTTAAAAATATTTTGCCAGTTGAATCCTGTGCCCAAGTCAACCGCCCGACTTATTTTGTACTCTTTTATATTCTCATCAAAGCCGTTGTAACTACCCCACTTTAGTCGAACGGACTCGATCTCAAACGAAGTTGTTTTGAGGTGAATTGTTTTTACTATTCTGCTGGATATTTGTAGTCGATTGCATAAATCATAAGCCTTAACACAATAGTATAGGGTCGAACCATCGGCATTAACGCTGGCATCGGTGTACGTTTTTTCGGATACATTATCGTTGTTCATACTATCAATTTGGATGAAATTTACACCGTCCACGCTTCGAAAAACTTTAAAATACAGTGTTTGCCCACTCAGGTCAAAATACCAGGTTAGTTTTACGTTGTTATTTGGCTCAACCACATCAGCGCACCTTACATAACAGAATTGTGGCAACGCTACCCCGTTAATTTTAACCGACCACGTATTAGATGTTGAAGATGCCTGAGATTGCGAACTAAAAGCGCGAACAAAGAAGGTGACACTGTCGCCCAAAGGAAGGCCTGTATATGTGTAAGAGGTAGCAGAGCCCGGAAGCTCAGTAATAAATCCAAAAGGACCTCCGTTTATTGAAGCCCACACCTCGTGTTTGCCGGTAGCCCATCCATCGTATTTTGACCAAGATAAAGAAGCTGTTTGCGGGCAAGTGTCAACTAAACCCTGTAGGAATATTGTTCGGTGTGTTTTGCTTATTCCGCCAACAAGGTTACAACTGTCTTCGGCAGAGAGGTTGTAAGAGAACGATTGTGTTTGTGGATTCTCCGGAGTTGAAATAAAGAAAGTATTTGTTACAAAAGCTTTCGGGATATTAACAGAATTGACTTCAATGTTTATGCGATAACCCTTAATGTCCTTTTCGTTGTTTGCTGTCCAGCCCAATAAAATGTTGTTACTTATAATATCAACACTTACAGAGTCCAGTTCTGGCTGAAGTGGTGAAGAGTCTATTCGCAACGTATCAGAAGGAGGGGTATCACTGTTGTCACATTGAAAGCGAACAACAATAAAATATTCCCAAAGCAAAGAGGTTGTTTTGGCGTTTACGTGTGTATATTGACTTGTTCCGTAGACAAAAACATTATCTAGCACCCTGAATGGTGTGCTTGGATTTTCCCTGCCCCAAATCTGATAGGAAACAAAGGAGCCGCAATTGTCTGTTGGAACTACCCAGCTCAGAATAACGTCATCACCACTAGTCTGCGGACAAGCGCGCAAGAACTTTAGCGGACCGTCTACTGCATGTGCGTAGAGTGATAATAAGCTGAAAAACAGCCAAATAAGTGCTAGTTTTCTCAAAATCAATTATTTACTTGTTCCCACAACCGTGGTTAACATATCGTTCTTGTTTAAATGCTTGTTAGACAACAACTTAATATCATCCTCGGTAACAGACAAAATATTTCGAATAAAATCATTGTAGTAGCTGTAAGGCAATTCAAAATCATGAAGAATTTTGAAGCGGTCTGCTTGTGCGAAAGGCCCATCAAAACTTCTCACGAATGAGCCCAACAGATAGTTTTTAGCCTTGTTTAGCTCCTGCTCGCTAACCAACTCATTACTCATGCGATCAACTTCCTTTTGAATTTCTTCAACGGCAACAGCATGGTCCTTATTGTTTACTTCGGTTGCAATACTGAACACACCAACGCCATTGTGTGCCTCCACAGACGAATGTATGCCATAAGTCAAACCTTTCTCTTCCCGTATGTTTTTCATCAATCTGGAGCCAAAATACCCGCCTAAAATCAAGTTGACCAATTGTAGACCCCGGTATTCGGGGTGGTTGCGTGTAATGGTTGTTTTTCCTACGCGTATAGCAGCCTGTAACGAATCGGGTTTTTCAACGAATTCATATCTGGCTTTAATGGGTTCAGCCGAAAGGTTTTCCGGAAGCTGTGGTAGAGCACCCGAAAGCAGGCTAAACGCTTCTTCCAGATTTTTCAAAATTGTATCATCAACTTTACCCGAAAGTATAAGTACAGGCAAGCTACTGTGGTAGGCTTTTTGGTAAAATCCCGCTATTTGTTCACTATTTAACGTATCATAATCCGAGGGTTCTGCAAACATTCCCAATAGGTGCTTTTTTCCGAACAGTGATTTGTAAAAAGCCTGACGGGCCAGCACCGCATTTTTTTGTAAGCTGATTTGTAAGCGTTGTTTTTGCCCGCGTTGGTATATTTGTGCTTCCTCTTGAGGAAAAACAGCGCTGTACAGCATCTCCTGAAGGAGATTCACGCTGTTTTTAAAGTGTTTGTTTAGGGTGAAGAGCGTGTAGGATGCCTCCTGAATTCCGCAGCTGTTCTGAATAAAGGCTCCGTAAAAATCAAATTTATCTGCCAACTCTGCTGCAGAATATTTTTTGCTGCCTTCTTGTATCAACGCATTCGTTGCCGCAGCCACACAAAGGTTTTGTTGCTGTTTTATGCCGGCAGGAAAATACACGTCCAGTTTTGTCACCTCATCGTTGCCTACATTGATGCTGTATAAGTCAACTCCGTTTTTAAAAGTGATTTTTTCGGCTTTTGTAAAAGTGACACTGTCAATGACCCCGGTATCGGGTGCTGTTTTTCTGTCCAACATCAAGCGGTTATATTGTAATAAAGGGTTGAACAATTAGTTTCATTTAAAACCTCTGATGCTATACGCTGAATATCGGTTGCATCAACAGCTCTGTAAAATTCGAGTTCATCATTTATCAGATTGGCATTGCCCAGCAAAGCACCATAACACAAAGCCATGGCCTTGTTTAAAATATTCATTTCTCCAAACACCAGGGTTGATTCTGCCTTGTTTTTTACCTTTTGCAATTCTGTTGCATCAATTGACTCTGTGGCAAGTTTTCTCAACTCAGCTTGAATAGCCATATCCGCGTCTTTTAAATCAACCCCATCACTCAATTTACCTTCTACAATCAACAACCCCGGGTCAATATCACCGCTAATGTAGGCGTTTATTTCTGTGAATAGCTGTTGGTTTTTTACCAACTGGTTGAGCAATCTGGAGGAGCGTCCGCGCGACAAAACATCCGTAAGCAAATCAGTAGCATAATAATCTTTGTGTGTTCGTGCACAGCAATGGTAGGCTTTGTAAATTGCTTTGGCAGGTACATCGGCCGAAATTTCCAAAAAACGGGCTGCTGTTTGTTTAGGTTCTTCGGGTAGGTTTCGGGTCTTTTTTGTTTGTGCGGGAATGGGCGAAAACCACTTTTCACAAAGTGATTTTACTTTATCCAGACTTATATCACCCGCTACGCACATAATTGCATTGCCGGGATGATAGTGTTGAGCAAAGAAAGACTTTACGTCATCCAGGGTAGCGTTTTCAATGTGGCTTATTTCACGCCCTATGGTGGGCCACAGGTATGGGTGTACTTTATACGCCAATGGCCTTAATTTTAGCCAGGCGTCTCCGTATGGTTGATTCAGGTAGCGTTGTTTGAATTCTTCAATAACCACTTGTCGTTGCACTTCCAAAGATTGCGGACTAAACGCCAGATTGAGCATTCTGTCAGACTCCAACCAAAAGCCGGTTTCTATATTGTGTGAAGGAAGGGTGAGGTAATAGTTGGTAATGTCGTTGTTGGTAAACGCATTGTTTTCGCCACCGGCCTCTTGCAGCGGGGTGTCATAATCAGCAATGTTAACAGAGCCTCCAAACATGAGGTGTTCGAATAAATGAGCAAAGCCCGTTTTTTCAGAATCCTCATCTCGAGCCCCCACATCATAAAGAATATTCATTACCACCAACGGGGTCGAAGCGTCCTGATGATGCAACACGAGAAGACCGTTTGGAAGTGTAAAGGAGTTAAAATGAATCATAAAGCGGTTCAAAAATAAACGAAAAACCAATGCAAAACGCAAGAATAGCCGCACGTTTAACTACCTTTGTCAAAAACAATTACATGCAACGAAAGAATACCGGTCCGCGCAAGGCATCACGTTCAGGCGGAAATACATCACGTTCCTCATCATCCAAAAAGAAATTTGACGGTCCGCGTTTTGCGCGCAATGACGGAACATTATCAGACAATTATTCCAGAGGAGAAGACGGTCGTCCTGCGCCTACAGGAGGAAGAAACAAACGCATTTCAACAGCAAATAAGCCACTGAAAAGCAGAACGGAAGATAGCGGTACCGGCAATTACCACTCAGCCAAACCGGAATCACGCGGCAGAAAAAAGCCATTTGAGCGCACAAGTAATCGGGGAGAAGGAGCATATAGCAGCAGAGAACGTAAACCAACGGGTCGCGCGCCACGTGAAGCGTCAGCAGACTCTTTTGAGAAAAAAGGGCGAAACCCAAAACCTTTCACCAGAGGCTCAGGTGAGGATAAAAAGTACAGCGAAAGAAAACCATCCGCTCGCAGCCCGCGCCAAGGTTCGGATGATTCATTTGAGAGCAGAGGAAGGGCGCCCAAAAAGCCCTTCAGAACTAGTGCTGAAGGCGACAAGAGGTTTAGTGAAAGAAAACCATCCGGCCGTACGCCACGTGAAACAACCGACAGACCATACGCTAAAAAAGAAGCAGGATCAAGAAAGCCCTTTACCAGAGGTGGTGCAGACGGAGATAAAAAATTCAGCAGCGAAAGAAGGCCATCCAACCGTTCTCCACGTGAAACAAGAGACGACTCTTATGAGAAACGTGGTACCGGATTCAGAGGTGCAGGAAGACCGCCTCGCGATGCAGGCGAAGGTGCTTTTGAACGTAAACCAGCGCGCAAGCCTTACGGTAAACCCGAATCGGGCAGCGACAAAAGAACAACAAGAGGAGACAGTGCGCACGCACCTAACCCATACGGACGCAGAAGCGAACCAACCGGCAGGGAGGCTGATAAAAGAGCCGCACGCCCTTCTTACCGAAAAGAAACTGACGAGCGTAAACCCACTTCTGAAAAAAGATATACCAGGGAGCGGTCGGAAGAAAGACCCTCACGCACCCCGCGCAAAACATTTTCCGAGAAACCGTATGAAAAACGTAGTGGTAAAAAGAACGGAAAAAAAGAAACAGCGGGAGAAGAAAAAGAAGGCACAAGATTAAATAAATACATTGCCAATGCCGGCATATGCTCGCGCAGGGAAGCTGATGAGTATATAAAAACCGGAGTAGTAACCGTAAACGGAAAAGTAGTAACCGAAATGGGCTACCAGGTACAAGGCGGAGATATTGTGAAGTTCGGAGAGCGTAGTATACGCCCCGAGAAGCCCGTTTATATTTTACTGAACAAACCCAAAGATTACATCACCACCCTGGACGACCCCGAGGGCCGTCATATTGTTACCGAGCTTATCAACGTAAAGGAACGCGTGTTCCCGGTTGGTCGTTTGGATCGCAACACCACTGGTGTTTTGTTGCTTACCAATGATGGTGATTTAGCCGAGCGTTTAATGCATCCTAAATACGAGGTTCCTAAAATTTATCTCGCCATACTGGATAAGAAAATGGATAAGATCCACATGGAACAACTGATGCAGGGTGTTGAGTTAGAAGACGGAGTAATTGCTGCCGATGATTTGGCCTATGTGGAGGGCGACAAAAAGAAAATAGGAGTGGCCATACACAGCGGCCGTAATCGCATTGTTCACCGCATGTTCAACCATTTGGGCTATACGGTAGAGAAGCTGGACAGAACAAGTTATGCCGGCCTTACCAAACAACAATTAAAACGCAGCGGTTGGCGTGCCCTTACCCCCGAGGAAGTTATTTCCCTGAAACGTTTAGTGAAGTTGAAAGGAAAGTACTAAACAATTTTTCGCACTGGTTTTTGTTTTAGTAATTATCACTTGTGGGGTTGCTTTTCATATCTGCACAAGGCGAATAATAAGCAAAAGCTATTTCTGTACAATATTGCCGAGCACCTTCAGATAATACGCTTCGTACTTGGGCAATATTTTATTGAGGTCAAATTCCTTGGCGCGAGCCAGAGCGTTGTCTTTGAATTTTCTAAGCGTTTCAGGCGTTTCCAGAATTTTGAGGGCGTTGGCGGCCATATCATCCACATCACCTACATCGCTTAAGAAACC